>CADBTM010000058.1 GCA_902797555.1 Oscillospiraceae bacterium | reverse complement strand
CACAACACAATGATGATATATGTCGAAGCCCGTGTCTATGAGGACACTTGTAATTGACAGCGCCAGTTTGTCGGATTTATGGCAACATCTTTTTTGCTTATTTGCATACATACCATTTGTATTTTTATACATATCACCTCTTATCTAGGACAGAGGCATATAATAAGAAAAAAAGCACGGAGGGCGCTATGATGAAGCAAATCCACACCGGCGGCATCTCCTATCTGGAGCCGCTGATCGGCAGCGAACACTGGTATTGGGGCACAGACTATACCTCCGGGGATCTGTACGAGGCGGAGGAGCTTTGGCGGGACGGACACCCCATCCAAAAAAGCCGGCTGATTTTTGTCCATTGGCCGGACGGCCGCGTGGTCGAGCCCGTGACGGCAAAGGAGGGGCAATATTTCGGCCGCCCCGCCTGCGACGAGGGCGACCCGGTGATCCTGCTGGCCGATTTCCCCGCGGGAGAAGTGCGTCTTGTCCGATATGCGGATTGCTCCGGCGCGGTCCGCCCCATCGTCACCCTGCCCCTTTCGGTGATCGAGGACTGCTACAATCTGATGCCCCACGTGTCTCCCCTGTGCCTCACCCGGCAGACGGCAGAGCGATTTCAGATCCTTTGGCCGGAGAAGGCAGACTTTGCCATTCATCCCGCCGAGAGCTTTTGCTTTCGGGAGGGGGACAGGCTGTACTTCAGCCGATGGTATGAGGATCCCGACTATCGGGAGGAGGTCGTGGTACGGCGCTTTCCCGACGGACAGATCGTGGCGCAGTTTCCCGGTGCCCTCAACGCCATGCCCGACGGGCAGCAAT
Source organism: Oscillospiraceae bacterium (assembly GCA_902797555.1). Classification (GTDB taxonomy): domain Bacteria; phylum Bacillota; class Clostridia; order Oscillospirales; family Butyricicoccaceae; genus UBA4644. Next base: position 1,283 of record CADBTM010000058.1, on the reverse strand, counting down.
GGCTGCTCACAGGAGACAAATAAAAAAGCCCGGAGAGCGGATCTTCCCTCTCCGGGTGATTTTATATCTTCAGTCTTTTACGATCAGGTCGCCGGGCTGGGCGGTCAAACCCTTTTATGGGGCGATGTCAGCCGCCGAAATCCTGCCCAGCTCGGTATAGATCATGCCCCGCTTTCCCCTCTCGGATCGCATGAGGGAGACGGCGTCCACCGTCATTGCGGCGCCCTCCGGCGCAATTGCCGGCATTTCTCCCCGCGCCCTGCGCAGCAGGGTGATGTGGGGCGTGAAGCGCTTTCGGTCAAAGGGGATTCCGTTGTCCGCCAAGGCATGCCGCAGTCTGCGTGCCAGCGCCTCCAGCGGTGCGGACTCCTCCATTCCTGCCCACCACAGGTCGCCGAAGCAGCCGATGCCCTCGAGGCGCAGCCGGAATGGGGCAAAGCGCAGCCCGGAAAGGGCATCCAGCACCGGCTCACTCCGGGGGTATTCGCCCACAAAGGCCAGCGTCAGATGGAGGTTTTCCTCCGGGGTATAATTGCCCCGGACGCCTGCGCGGTACATCTCCCGCTGGGCCTCCGCAAGGGCGGACGTCATCTGCGGAGAAAGACGGATGGCCAAAAACAACCGCACGCTCTCACTCTCCTTCTGAAAGAACTCCCGGTTCCTGCCGCTTGTTCAGTTCCCGTTCCACCTTGTTCAGCGTGTCGAAAAACCGCAGGGTGGCCACGGCAGGGCCGAAGAGAAGGATGCCGACAGTGTTCCACAGGAACATATGCCGAAAGGACGTGAGCTTCCCCTCGATCCCCAGCTCCAGCGCCTTTGCGCGCAGCTCGTCCGCGATGCGCGCCATCCACACAAGAGTATAGAGAAAAAGGGTGGGGATGCCCAAAAGATAGGCCACCCCATATCGCTGCGTCCTGTGCCCCAGCACAGAATCCAGCTCGTCTTGCAGCCCAAGGCGCATATAAACCAGCAGAAACAGCCCCGCAGTAAAGAAGTCAATGAATCCGATCCAAAAGCCCTTTCTGTTTGTGTGGGTGTATCTCATCTCCGCCTCCGCGCATTCTTCTTCTGTCTTTCATGATACCCGCCCTTTGCCGTATCGTCAAGCAAAAAACAGGAAAGCTCCCCTGAAAGCAGTGATTTCAGGGGAGCTTTGGTCCGAGTGGCGCGACTCGAACGCGCGGCCTCCACATCCCAAATGTGGCGCCCTACCAACTGGGCAACACCCGGATGATGTGATTCTATTATACACGAAGTTTTTTCTCTTGACAATAGGTGTTTTT
>CADBTM010000057.1 GCA_902797555.1 Oscillospiraceae bacterium | reverse complement strand
GCCGAAGATATCCCGCATGCTGCGGGTCAGGTCGCCGATGATCTTGAGCAGCTCCTCCTTGGACTTTTCCAGATCGTCCCGCTGCGTGCTCATAAAGGTGTAGCGCTCGCTCACCTTTGCATATTCCTCGATGGCGTCCACGTTGACGCTGCCCAGCTTTTTGATGGCGCTGCGCAGCTCACCGATGCGGCGGTTGGCCTTGGGCAGGCTTTCCAGCTCGGTCTTGAGCTCCTGGGCGGTGACGCGGGTGAGCTCATAGCTCTCCCACAGCTTTTGCAGGATGTTGTCCTCTTCCATCTCGGCCTGGGTCTTTTTGTTTTCCAGACGGCCCCGCTCCCGCTCCAGATTGATGAGCTCGGCGTTTTTGCTCTGCAGCTCCCGATCACACTTTTGCCGCGTGCCCTCCAGACGAAGCTTTTCGTCGGTGACGGCGCGGATGCGTGTGCGCTTGCCCTCGGCCTCGGCGGCATATTCCGCGGCGACGGTCTCCTGCCCCGCGATGATCTGGCGCAGCTCGTCGTTGCGGGCGCGGATGGCGGCGATAACGCCCTCCTTGGTCTCCATTTCACCCTGCATGGTGTCGATGAGGCGCTGGGTCTCGGCGATGGCGAGAGCGGTGGTCTCCCGCTCGGTGCGGGTCTCGGCCAGACGCACCCGCAGGTCGGCGGCCTGACCGGTCAGACTGCCGGTGCGGGTCTCCTCCTGCTGTTTGCCGCCGGAGAGGGTTTCATATTCCTGAGAAAGGGTTTTGCCCGTCTGGGCGACCTCGTCCGCCTGACGGAGCAGGTCGCGCATCTCTCCCGTCAGCTTTTCGATGCGGGAGCTCTGGGAATCCTTTTCGCTTTCCAGATCGTCCAGACGCTGCTCCAGCGCCTCGATGAGGGCGCTGTGCTGGCTCTTTTGGGCGCTCAGCTCGATCAAGGCGTCCTGGGCGGCGCGCAGCTCGTCCCGGGCGACGTCGGCCTCGTAGGTGACGTTTTCCAGCTCCTGCCGGGCGGTTTTCAGGCTTTGCTCCAGCTCCTTCTTCTCTCCGTCCAGCCCCTTGAGCTCGCCCTCCAGACGGGCGGCCTCATTGGCGCGGGAAAGCACACCCACGTTTTTGTTCAGGCTGCCGCCCGTCATGGCGCCGGAGGGATTGATCAGCTGTCCGTCCAGCGTGACGATGCGAAAGCCGTATCCGTTTTTCTTTGCCATGGCGATGGCGTTGTCGATATGATCCACCACAGCCGTACCCGCCAGCAGGCTGCGCACCAGCGTGCGGTAGCTTTCTTCATAACGCACCAGCTCGTCCGCCCAGCCCAGGAATCCGGCGCCCGAGGCGGTCTTGCTGTTTTTGCGCTCCTTGACGGCGGTCATGGGCAGGAAGGTCGCCCGGCCGTAATCGTGGGATTTCAGATAATAGATGGCCTGCTTGGCGCTCTGCTCGTCGTCGGTGACCACATTCTGCACGGCGGCGCCGAGGGCGATCTCGATGGCGACGGAATATGCATCCTCGGTGCGGATCAGATCGGACACCGTGCCCCGGATGCCCCGGAGCTCCTTTCGCCCTGCCGCCTGCATCACCCGGCGGACGCTGGGGCCAAAGCCCTCATACTCCCGCTCCATGGCGCGGAGCATGGTCAGACGCTGGGTTTTGATCTCGGTCTGGCGGGAGACGGTCTCCAGACGGTTCTGAAGGTCGTCCACCTTTTTCTTTCTGGCCTGTGCCCGCAGGTCAAAGCCGCGGAGCATGTTTTCGGCGCTTTGCTTGCGCTCTTCATTTTCGTCGATGCTGTGGCGCAGCGCCCGGGCTTTTTTGTTTTCCTCGTCCAGACGGGCGTCGAGGGCTTCGATCTCCGAATCCACCGAGCCGCCCCGTTCCCGGATCTGGGCGATGCCGCTTTCCAACGCGGCGGCACGGCTGCGCAGTTCGTTTTCCTGCTCGCGGTTGAGGCGCAGGCGGGCGTCCAGCGCTTCCAGCTTTTCTCCCAGATCTCGGGCGGAATCCATCGCGGCCTGCACTTGGGCAAGCAGCTCTTCCAGCCGACGCTCCAGCCCGTCCGCCTCGGCGGCAAGGGCTTCCATGCGGGCTTCCTTGGACTGCTTTTGCTCTACCAGAGACTGCCCCTGACCGGCCTGCTGTTCCATCTCCTCGGTTTTCAGCCGGATGTTGTCCTCGTTGTTGCGGATGTTGGTCTGACCTACGGCGATCTGGGCGCGGATGTCGCTTTCCCGCTTTTCCGCCTCCCGCAGCTCGTCCCGCAGATGTTCCCCATCCATGTCCCGCCGGCGGATCTCTTCGGTGAGCTGCATGGTCTGCTCCTGCAGTGCGTCCACCTCGTCCTTGCGGGCGGAGAGCATCCGCTCGGCGTTCAGATAGTCGGTTTTTGCCTTTTGCAGATTGTCCTTAAGCTTGTCCAGACTGTCCAGCCAGACGTTGACCTCCAGCACGCGCAGCTCGTCCCGATAGATCAGGAAGGACTTGGCCTTTTCGGCCTGCTCCTTCAGCGGGCCAACCTGACTTTCCAGCTCGGTGATGATATCCCGGATGCGCACCAGATTGTCCTCGCAGGCGGCCAGCTTGCGCTCGCTTTCCTCCTTGCGGTAGCGGAACTTGGTGATGCCCGCCGCCTCCTCAAAGATCTCTCTCCGGTCGGCGCTTTTGACCGACAGGATCTCGTCTACCCGGCCCTGTCCGATGACGGAATAGCCGTCCCGTCCCAGACCGGTGTCCATAAACATCTCGTGAATGTCCTTGAGTCGGACGGATTTGCGGTTGATGAAAAACTCGCTCTCGCCCGAGCGATAGTACCGCCGGGTCACCATGACCTCGGCGTATTCCACCGGAAGACCGCCGTCGGCGTTGTCGATGACCAGCGTCACCTGGCAAAAGCCCAACGGGCTGCGCCGCGCCGTGCCGCCGAAGATCACGTCCTCCATCTTGCCGCCGCGCAGAGTTTTTGTGCTCTGCTCGCCCAGCACCCAGCGAATGGCGTCCACGATATTGCTCTTTCCGCTGCCGTTGGGTCCGACGATGGCGGTGATCCCTCGGCCAAAGCTCATCACGGTCTTATCCGGGAAGGATTTGAAGCCTTGTATTTCAATGCTTTTTAAGTACAAACCGGCACCTCTTTCGCTGAAATGGCATAATATTGCATGATGTATTATTGTACCAAATTTTTCAGGGGAATACAAGAGCTATGGGAAAAAATCCCGTCTTGCGCGGAATCGCACAAGGTTTTTCCGTCTTGCCCTCATTTCTTTTGTATAGAGGTGCCAAACTTCAAAAATCTTTCGTTTTTCGGTTGACAAATCAGCAGGTTTCCGCTATATTTTTTGCAAATAGGGTTCCGTCTGCGGCCGTGCGCCGCCCTGAGAAAGGTACGGTATGACTGTCTTTCAAAAAATAAAAATCATCGGTCAGCTTTCTTCTGCGGGAGTCGTGCCCTCTGTTTTGGATGAGGTGCCCGGCCTCGCTTCTCTCGATTCTTCCAAATACGTTTTATTTCCCGGCTTTTGCGATGTGCATGTGCATTTTCGTGAGCCGGGATTTTCTTATAAGGAGACCATCCGCACCGGCTCGCTGGCGGCAGCCCACGGCGGCTATACCGATGTGTGCGCCATGCCCAATCTGAACCCCGTGCCCGACAGCGTGGAGCACCTTCGCCCCCAGCTGGATCTGATCGAACGGGACGCCTGCATCCACGTCCGCCCCTACGGCGCGGTCACCGTGGGCGAAAAAGGGCAGGAGCTGGCTGACCTGCAGGGGCTCGCCCCGTATGTGGCCGCCTTTTCCGACGACGGAAAGGGAATCCAGCGGGAGGAAATGATGCGGGAGGCCATGAAGCAGATCCGTTCGCTGAACAAGGTCCTTGCCGCCCACTGCGAGGACGAGAGTCTGCTCCGCGGGGGCTATATCCATGACGGCGCCTATGCAAACGCCCACGGACATCGGGGCATCTGCTCGGAGAGCGAGTGGGGACAGATCGCCCGGGACGTCAGGCTGGCGGCCGAGACCGGCTGTGCCTATCATGTGTGTCACATCTCCACAAAGGAGAGCGTGGACATCCTCCGCCGGGCAAAGCGGGCTGGCGTCAACGTCACCTGCGAAACAGCGCCTCACTATCTGCTGCTGGACGAAAACGACCTGCAGGAGCTGGGACGGTTCAAAATGAATCCGCCTCTCCGCTCCCGGGAGGATCGTCAGGCGCTGGTAGAGGGTCTTTTGGACGGCACCATCGATATGATCGCCACCGACCACGCCCCCCATTCCCCGGAGGAAAAGTCCCGGGGGCTGGAAAAAAGCCCCTTCGGAATCGTGGGGCTGGAGAGCGCCTTCCCCCTGCTGTATACCGGGCTGGTAAAGACCGGGCAGATCTCGCTGGAGGGCTTGGTGGAAAAGCTCACCTCCGCGCCACGAACGCGGTTTTCGCTGCCGCTGGGCAACGATTTTTCCGTGTGGGATCTGGACGCCTCCTATCCCGTCGATCCCGCGGAGTTCCTCTCCATGGGAAAGGCGACCCCCTTTGAGGGGCAAACCGTATACGGTCGGTGCATGCTGACGGTGTGCGGCGGAAAAACCGTATGGATCGACCCCTCCCTGCAAGAGAAATAAACATTTGAATATAAACGGAGGAAACAATTATGGCAAAGCGCAAGGATCTGAAAAAGATCATGATCATCGGCTCGGGACCCATCGTCATCGGACAGGCCGCCGAGTTTGACTATGCGGGCACTCAGGCCTGCCTCGCCCTCAAGGAGGAGGGCTATGAGGTGGTGCTGTGCAACTCCAACCCCGCCACCATCATGACGGACACCGCCATCGCCGACAAGGTGTATATGG
>CADBTM010000056.1 GCA_902797555.1 Oscillospiraceae bacterium | reverse complement strand
GGTTACCGAAGCGGTCATAACGGGGCGGTCTTGAAAACCGTTAGGGCGAAAGCCCACGCGGGTTCGAATCCTGCACCCTCCGCCATAGGCAAAGGCCTCGCCCGCAAGGGCGGGGCTTTTGCTCATAAAAGCAGGATTCGAACCCGAGGGCACTTGGCAAGGTGCCAGTGGCACCTTGCAACCCGAGGCGGCCTGCCCCGCAGGGCAGGTCGAATCCTGCACCCTCCGCCACAGGCAAAGGCCTCGCCCGCAAGGGCGGGGCTTTTGCGTATCATGGGATCGGCAGGATTCGAACCCATGTCTTTTTTGATTGAAAAAGCGGAGAATCTATGCTATGCTGAGCGCAGAAATGAAATCGCGGCATCGAAGTGCGGGGAGGGGCAGACCATGAAAGAAACAAAAAAGATCTCTCTGGGGGCGGTGATCCTGAACGGGCTGTGCGCGGCAATATGGATCCTTCGGGCGATCCTCGCCGTGGTCTCCCGGGAGTATACCGATTCCGTTTTCTTCTTTGTCTTGAATGTGCTTTGCGCCGTCATCTGGAGCAGCGTCTTTGTGAAATGGCTGGTGAAATACCGCGGACAAAAGAACGAGGAAGAATGGCCTGCGCCGAATGGAAAAGGAAAAAAGCGAACGCCGTGCCTTTATTACAGGCGCGGCGTCCGCATATGGGGAAATGAGAAGTATGGAAAACAATTGGAACCCTCCGGGGCAAAAAGAAAGGTCGTAACGGAACATCCGTCACGACCGATTTTTTTCGCAAACCCATATCCGCCCCGAGGGGCGGTCTCGAGCATCGTCGATATTCTGGCTCGCACATTGGGGCAGAGGCCTGCGCCTTGCGTCCTACCTTCCCGGTTTCCCAGTGGCCGGCTCACGCCGCGGACGAAAGACTCCTGTGCATACAGCAACGGGTAACAGCTCCGGACTCTCACCGGATTTCCTAATTCCAGCGCCTTCTCCCGGGGGAGAAGTCATAACGTGGAACACGATGCAGCATATTCAAGAGGGGATATCTACACCTATACAATAGCGTTTTGACCGCAAAAAGTCAACCCCTCCCGGGGAAATTTCGGAGGGCATCCAGCGCTTTGTCCTCCGGGATCCAGCGGCAGGCCGCCATGTCCACCCGTCCGTCGGGGAGAAAGGGAACGCCCTCCTCCTCCAGTAGGGCGCGGTGGCGGGCATAGAGGGGAGGCGGGATGGTGCCGTCCTGCCGCAGGACGCGATGGGCGGGGACGTCGTCGGGGCAGACCGCCATGGCGCAGCCCACGATGCGGGACAGGCGGGGATTGCCCAGATAAAAGGCAAGCTGGCCGTAGCTCACCGTTTTGCCGGCGGGGACACCCCGCGCCAGGGCATAGACGGCGGAAAAGGTGCCGCTCATCCCCGGGCCTCCCCGCGGTAGGCGGCGACGAGGGCGAGCTTTTCCTCCCGGGTGAGATGCTTGAGGGCATATTCCCGGCGCATGGCCTCCTCCTTGGTGGCAAAGCCCTCGGCATAGACCAGAGAGGCGGGACGGCGGGCGCGGACGTATTTGGAACCCTTGCCGGAATTGTGCTGCTTCAGACGGTGTTCCAGATCGACGGTATAGCCGCCGTACAGCGTCCCGTCGGCGCAGCGCAGCAAATAGGCGTAATACATAAGGCTTTTCTTTTTCCCCTTCCTGTGCTAAAATGAAGAAAACGAGGTGAAAACGATGGTTTTACAAGGAAAAATCTATTCTCAGGCGTTGGATATGGAAACCGGCGTGGCGCTGGTGGCGGCCAACGACTTTACCAAGGCGCCGCCCCGCAAGGTGGTCTATCTGCTTCACGGACTGCAGGGCTGCTGCGACGACTTTTTGCACTACACCGTTTTGCCCGACCTGTGCCGGAATTATCACTGTCTGTTTGTTTTGCCCGACGCCCAGCGCAGCTTTTATGCCGATATGGCGGTGGGCAACAACTATTTTACCTATCTCACCGACGAGCTGCCCCACATCGTGGCCGACCTGTTTCGCGTGTCGTCCAAGCGGGAGGACACCTGCATCATCGGCGCCTCCATGGGGGGCTACGGCGCCCTCAAGGCGGCCTTTGCCCATCCAGACCGGTACGAATCGGTGGCGGCCTTCTCCCCCTGCTGTCTGGACATGCGGGAATATATGACCCCCCAGTGGCGTTCCGGGGAAAAGGGGGACGCCTTCCGGCGCATCTTCGGCGACCGTCTGGCCACCGACTTTGACGCCGCCTTTGGCCCGGGCTCGGGTTATCAGCCGGAAAACGACGTGCTGTATCTGGCGGAGCAGGCGGCCAGGGGGGACGTGCGTCCCCGGGTGTTTACCTGCTGGGGCGACGGAGATATCTTTAAGGACACCAACCGCCGCTTTCCCGATCAGATGGCGCAGTGGGGCTGGCCGATGGAGAGCCGGGAGCTTAAGGGCTATATGCACAACTGGGTGTTTTTCAACGAGGCCCTCAAGCTGGCGCTGCCCTTCTGTCTGGGAAAGGGATCATAAAGGCTTGCCGTTGAGGACGGCCTGCGTCAGCGTCTCGCCGGAATAGACCAGCTTGAGGGAAAAGAAGGGCGCCTCCTGCCGGAGGAGATCGAGAAAGATCCGATCTCCCGCCCACATGGGCAGGGAATAGAGCCGATCCAGCGGGATCCATTCGAGAACGCCCTCGTCGCACTCCCGGAGGGTGCCCGAAAAGCCGTCGGCGGTGAACAGGTGCATGTATTCCGTGCCCCATTCGTCCGAGACAAAGGTGACCAGCCCCCGATAGCGCCAGTCTGTCAGGGTGAGACCGGTCTCCTCCAGCGTTTCCCGCAGGAGGCAGTCCTCCGGGCTTTCGCCCTCCTCAAACTTGCCGCCGATGCCGATCCACTTGTCCCGATTTTCGTCCTGCTCCTTTTTGATCCGGTGGAGCATGAGCACGTTTTCTCCCTGCCGGATATAACACAGCGTGGTCTGTTTCATGGGGATCACCTCGGGAAAATTGTAGCATTTTTTTTCCCTTGGGGCAAGGCGGGTTGACTTTTTCCCCGTTGCGTTTTACAATTTTACCATACCAAAGAAAAAAGGGAGGACTGTTATGCGTTCCACCGAACTGTTTGAAGCCTCTGCGCTGGGATTGCCGGAGGATATCCGCCATTGGAAAGAGGCGGGCTATTTTGACAAGGCCATCGCCCTCATCGACCGCCGCCTGAAGGACGATCTGCCGCAGTGCATGCGGGACAATTATCTGGTGCAGCGGGAGCAGCTTGCCCGCTTTGCCCGCAATTTCCCGTGGACAAAGGAGGCCGGTCTCAAGCGGGTGCAGGAGGCGATCCCCGATTTTACCATGGCCGAGCTGGAGGAATATATGGATTCCGGCCGGATCACGTGGCATTTTGTCAACGGCGAGCCCCATCTCATCGGCTCGTTTTTCGGCACGCTGAGCAAAACGGTGCCCGCCTTTGCCGCCCGCCTGCCCAAGGAGCCGGTGGATCCCGCAAAGGTGAGCCATGAGCAGCTGGATCGCACCGGCCGTCTGGATCGCTCGGTCCGGGTCATGCGGGAAAAGGGGAGCATGTCCGCCCGCATCCGCATGCGCGCCAGCCTGCGCATCAAGGACGAGTATTTCGTCCCCGGCGAGACCTATCGGGTGTGGCTGCCCATCCCCGCCGCCTGCATCCAGCAGAGCGAGATCGAGATCGTGGCCTGCTCGTCCCAGCCCACCTTTGTCGCCCCCGAGGACGCCGACCAGCGGACGGTATACTGGGAGGAGACCATGCAGGAGAATCACCCCTTCTGGGTGGAATATTCCTATGTCCACACCGCGCCGTTCTCCGATCCCGACACCGTAAAGGCCGATCCCGTTCAGCCGGATTTCTATACCGGCGAGCACGCCCCCAACATCGTCTTTACCCCCTTTGTCAAGGCGCTGTGCGCCGAGCTGAGCGAGGGCACCGACGATCCCATCGAAAAGGCCCGGCGGTTTTACAACTACGTCACCGAAAAGGTGACCTACAGCTTTGTCCCCGACTATTTCATCCTGGACGGCATCGCCGAAACCTGCCTCAAGACCCGTCGCGGCGACTGCGGCGTGCAGGCGCTGGCATTCATTACCCTGTGCCGCTGCGCCGGCATCCCCGCCAAGTGGCAGAGCGGTCTGGTGGCCGACCCCGAGAGCGTGGGCAGCCACGACTGGGCGATGTTTTATGTGGCGCCCAAGGGCTGGATGTTTGCCGATCCCTCCTTTGGCGGAAGCGCCTTCCGCGCCGGCAACGAGGAGCGGCACAAGCACTATTTCGGCAATCTGGACGTCTACCGCTGTGTCACCGTCAACGGCTATCAGCAGCCCTACCAGCCGCCCATGGAGTTCTGGCGTCACGACCCCTATGACAATCAGGTGGGCGAAGTGGAGGACAGCAAGCGCGCCTATCTCCGCGGCGAGGTGGAGCACGACCAGGAAATGGTGGAATTTCAGGAAATTTGATTACGAAAAGTAATATTTAAGTATTTTATTACAAAACGAAGGCCTTTTCCCGTGGGGGAGCGGGGGATTCCGCCGTCTGCGGACGGCGGGGAGACGTTCAGCCCCGGTTGCAACATCGGCTCTGTCGGCGTGCATTCGCACTTGCCAATCGCCGTGTTGCTGCCCCTCCTTATTGCTCGCTTGCTCCGCCACAGGCGGCGCTCGCAAACGTCCCCCCATTTCTTTTTCGCGGAAAAAGAAACGGGCCGCTGGCGGTCCAAAGAAAAAGGCACAGGGGGTCGGCCTGACGAAAAATGGCGCTTCCCGACCCCCTGCACTCCCTCGGATGCGCTCCCACAGATGAAGCAAGGCGCTCCGTTTGGCTTTCAAAGGCACACAATTCGTAAACCCCGCAAAGCCGGCAGGCTGCGGGGTTTCGTTAACAATGATTTCGAGGGCAGACAGCGGGTGCGGGGGGACGTTTGCGAGCGCCGCCGGTGGCGGAGTAAGCGAGCAATAAGGAGGGGCAGCAACACGGCGATTGGCGAGCGCGAAGGCGCGATGACAGAGCCGATGTTGCAACCGGAGGCGGGGGGTGCCCGCGTCCCAGTAGAAAGAACCCCCCGCCGCGCTTCTTTCTCTTTTGTACCGGGCGCGGCACGTTTTCTCTTTCTTCAAGAAAGAAAGAGAAAATGTGGGGCG
>CADBTM010000055.1 GCA_902797555.1 Oscillospiraceae bacterium | reverse complement strand
GCACTTGGCAAGCCCGTTCTCGTTTTGCGTCGGGAAACCGAGCGGCCCGAGGCGGTAGAGGCCGGAACGGTGCGGGTGATCGGCACCGAGCGTGAAACCATCCTCGATGAGGCGGAGATCCTCCTCAACGGAGGTGCGCGGTATCAAAGCATGGCGCATGCCGTCAATCCCTACGGAGACGGCTTTGCCTGCCGCCGCATCGTGGACGATCTTCTGTTTTATCTGAAAGAAAAGGACACCCCGGCGGAGGACTTTTCCGCCCAGCACACATCAGATCTATGAAACGGAAGGGGAGAGCCGCGCTGATCGCGGCGCTGACGGTGGTCGCTATCGGTATTGTTGTCAGCTATATGCTGTCTCTCTCGCTGTCGGGAAGAGAGCAATACACCATCACATTGCCCGGTCAAGGGACCGCCCAGATCAGCGATACCCACCAGCTTTTGGAGGAAAACCGGGAGATCATTCAGACGGTGGCGGTCAATCGGGACAATGTGCAGTCGGTGATTGCTCGGCTGTCCCGTCCGGAGGTCTATCAGTGCACGCTGGATGTCAGCTATTATTATGGGGATGACCAAGCCGACTTTCAGGCTACCGTAGCCTGTCTGAACGGGATTGTTTCCGACCGCGTCCTGCGGGCAGACGGCTCGCAGGCGGTACAGGCACTCATCACTTCGGAATCTGTCTATCTGATGCACGATTCCGGGGAATACAGCGTATTTCCCAAGCTTGCGGATGATGACGATCTCTATGCCTGTACGCCCACCTATGAGAATATTCTGAATCTTCCCAGGGAGAGCATCCTTGACGGCGCTGTAGAAGAGGTGGATGGGCATCTTTGTATCTCTGTCACCACTCGGGATCGTATGACAGGGGAGCGGAGCTATTGGAGGATCCTTGCCGACAATGGGCTTTTGTTTTCAGTGCGCACAGAGCTGAGTGGAAAAGCGGTATACCGTGCCCAGCTGCGTACCCTTTCTCTCGAAGAGCCGGATGCCACGCTGTTCCGTCTTCCCGACGGCGAGCTTCCCACGGATCACGAATGACCAGAGGAATCCCGGAAGGAGACTGCAATGGCATTTGATTTTAAGAAAGAGTATAAGGAGTTTTATCTCCCAAAGGACAGGCCTTCCATCGTGACGGTGCCGCAGATGAACTACCTTGCCGTGCGCGGCAAAGGAGATCCCAACGATGAAAGCGGCGAATACAAGGATGCCATCGGGCTTCTTTACGGGATTGCCTTCACCATCAAAATGAGCAAAAAGGGCAGTCATGCAATAGCGGGTTATTTTGACTATGTGGTTCCCCCGCTGGAAGGCTTTTGGTGGCAAAAGGGGATTGCGGGAGTGGACTACGCCCACAAAGAACGCTTTGAATGGATCTCTCTCATTCGCCTGCCCGACTTTGTTACAAAGGCCGATGTGGAATGGGCTGTGGAAGAGGCGTCAAACAAAAAGAAAAGGGATTATTCCAAGGTGGAATTCCTCGCCTATGACGAGGGATTGTGCGTTCAGTGTATGCACATCGGTCCCTACGACAATGAGCCTGCAACCGTGGCGCTGATGCATCAGTATATGGCTGCGCAGGGATATGCTCTGGATATTACCGATTCCAGATACCACCACGAAATCTATCTCAGTGACGCAAGGAAAACGGCTCCGGACAAGCTGAAAACCGTGATCCGGCATCCCATCAAGGCAGAATAGAATACGACGCCACAGAGCGTTTTTCTGTGGCGTCGTTGCTTTTCATACTCTGCGGCGCGTTCCTGAAAAGGGCAGGTATTTGTCAAAAGCCCAAAAGGAGGAGAACGCCGATGATCAGCAGCGTATCGCTGACGCTTTCCCCCTCGTCTGCTACCAAAAAATAAACCATCACCAACAGCAAAATGGTGTCTGCATTCATTTCCGGCAGCTTGATGTTTCCTCCGAACAAGCCCTTCAAGCCACTGAGCGGACTGTTTTGCTGGGACTTTTGCGGATCCTGCGCGGCGGAAACCTCCTGAAAGCCTTCTTCCTGCGGGGAATCGTGCTCTCCATCCCGTGGTTCCTGCGGCCAATCCGGCCGTCCTTCGGAAAAATAGCGCTGATACATATTACCTCCCCAGCCGATGCATGGCGTGCATGGCGGCCTTTGTGGCGTTTGCCATACGCATCGCCCGGTCGATGTTGCCCACCCGTTCTTCTTTTAAGTAAGGACGCATGGCGTTCAAAAGATTCAGCCTTTCGCTTTTGATCAGGTTTCCCGTACCGGAAAAGCCCGCGATCAGCTCCGGAAGGATATCCAGCAGGGAAGCGCCGTTTCCATGCTCTTGGGAGGAGCTTTCCTGTGTCGATGTGTCCGTATGGGGCTCCTGCGCCACCATGGTGAGCAACGTGCTGCTGTCGGGTGTCTGGTTTTCATCGGGATGCTTTTCTGCGCATTGTGTCCCATTGTCGGCTGACTCTTGCTCTGTACCGTCCCGCTGCGCCATTATCGTTCTGGCCGTCTCCAAGACCTTTTTCACGCTCTGCGGGTCGGAGATCAGTCGGTTCAGCCGATCATCCAAGTCAGCCATATTCCCTCAGATCCCCAGCACTTCGATGACCTTTGCCGCCAGCGCAGCACCGTCCTTGGAACTGAGCAGGTTTTGCAGCAGCGCTCTGCCGGGATCCTTTGGTGCGTTGATCGACGCCTGTGCCGCCGTTTTGAGGGCGTCGCTTCCGCTTCCTGCCATCATGGTCAAAAGCTGTTTTCCCGCCGGCGTATTCATTGCGGCGTTGTATTTGTCCAGGCCCTTGATGATCTTGATCCCCTGCGGGGAAGTCATAAAGCTCCTTGCGGTGCTTTCAAACCCATTCTGCATATGATCTCCTCCTATCAATCGTACTGCTCCAATATATGAATCCATACCACAAATGTGAAGCGAAAGGGAAGTATTCATGAAAATTTGTGTCTGCTCCGATTCTCACGGAAACTGGAAAGCACTGCAAGAGGTGCTCGATCGGGAAAGGCCGGAGGTGTTCTTTTTCCTCGGTGACGGCGAACGGGATCTGAATCGCCTTGTCGTTCCGCAGGAAACCATGGTATTTGCCGTATGCGGCAACTGTGATCTGGCGTCTGCCTTGCCCTCGACCCAGCGCGTGGAGCTGGAGGGAAAGCGGATTTTTGCCACCCATGGTCACTATTACGGTGTAAAATACAATCTCTACAAGCTGGAGGACTATGTGGTGGAAACTCCTACTGATCTCGTCCTGTACGGTCACACCCATCATGCCCAGCTGGACAATGACGGTGTTTGCCTCTATCTCTGTCCCGGGAGCATGGAATACAATGAAGAGCGATACGCCGTTGTGACGCTCAAAAAGGGGGAGCGCATTGACGTTTCTTTCCGCAGACTATAACTTGCAAAGAAAAAAGCCTTCCGCTTTTGCGGAAGGCTTTAATTATGCGATAAATCAGTCGTCGATCACTCTGCCGCAGCCGATGTAATGGCTGGTGTAATAGTCGCTGCTGAGAGAATCGTACCGGACACCCTTTCCGGGGGACGCAGCATGGATAAACTGATCGTTTCCGGCATAGATGCCCACATGGCCCACCTTGCTGCCGCCTCTGGTCTGAGAGAAGAAGATCAGATCGCCCACCTGCAGCTCGTCTTTTGTGATCTTCACAGCGTTGCTGTATTGGGTGGCGGAGGAGTGAGAAAGGGAAATGCCAAAGTTGGCAAACACATACATGGTAAAGCCGGAGCAGTCAAACCCGCTGGGGCTGGCACCGCCGTACACATATTTGCAGCCCAGATATTTGGCTGCATATTCCAGAATGTCCTGTCTGCTTCCGGAAGCAGCAGAGGCCGTTCCGGTGGAGGGATAGGTTACAAGAGGAGTAGAAGAACGGATCGTTGCGGCAGGAGCGGTGTAGGGGACAACCTTTACATAATCGGGATGAATATAGCCGGTGTTTCCGCCATACTGCACCTTGAACCAACCGCTGTTGATCCCGATAATCTTCGCAACATTACCCTCATAGAGCTTTGTTACGATGCTGTTTTCCGTTCCCGGGCCGCTGCGCATATTGAGGACAGCCGTGGTCACCTGTGCGCCGCCGCATTCGATGTTCATAATGGGCTGCGTTTCCACATAATCGGCGCTCATATATCCCACAGTGCCGTTATAGGCGATCTTGTACCACCCGTTCGTTTCGTCCAGCACGGCAACACGGGTTTCGTTACCCAGCTTTCCAAGACTACTGG
>CADBTM010000054.1 GCA_902797555.1 Oscillospiraceae bacterium | reverse complement strand
GCACAGGTCGGTAAAGTCGCCCTGCTTGTAGAAGGAGATGACGGCGTCCTCGGGGAGATCCTCGATGAGCTCCACCTTATAGGGCTCGTCCTTTTCCTTCATAAAGGCGATGGCCTCCTCCCGGGGGAGCTCGAAGCGCTCGAGGCGCAGGCCTTCCTTGACGATCTTCTTCATTTCGGCCTCAATCTTGTCCAGATCCTCCTGCAGGAAGGGCTTTTCCCGGTCAAAATCGTAGTAAAAACCGTTTTCGATGGCGGGGCCGATGGCAAGCTTGGTCTCGGGATAGAGACGCTTGACGGCCTGTGCCAGCACGTGGGACGCGGTGTGACGCATCGTCCACCGTCCGTCGGGATCGTCCCAGGTGAGGATCTCCACCTGGTCGCCCTCGTGGAGCTCGGTGGGCAGGCTGAGCCGCTGGCCGTTGATTTTTGCAACCAGGGCGGCCTTGTACAGCTCGGGAGAATGGGCTTTTGCGGCGTCGAGGGCGCGGGCGCCGGCTTCCAGCTCGACAGGCTGGCCGTTGACAGTGACTTTCATGTTTCGTTCCTCCTGAAAAATAAGATATGCTCCGTTTTTCCCTCTGGGAACGAAAAACGCCTCCGCACCCTTTGGGTGCAGAGGCGGACGAAGCATCCGTGGTTCCACTCTGCTTGCAGGAAGATCCTGCCGCTCGTGTGCCTTAACGCGGCCGACGTCGCTCTCTCAACGCTTCGAGAGCGCTCCTCCCGGGTGGTAGAGCCTGCGGCATGACACGCAGGGGACTTTCAGCCGATGATCCCCGTTCTCTTTCGCGTCGGGCGCCGCCGCCCGTCCCGTTCACAGGATTTGAATATCCGATTACTTGACAGTATATGCGTTTTACGCAAAAAAGTCAAGTGCAATTTGTGGAAAAATGCGCTGCGCCGCACCGCCGCACGATATCTCTTGCATCCGATGCTGTAACATGGTAAAATAATGCTTTAGAGAGCGAAAGGGGGCGGCAGGATGGATCGGCTGGAATACCGCTGCGTCCCGGAGGACGACGGGCTGGAGGTTTTGACCCTGCTGCACCGGGAGTTTTCCCTTTCCACCAACCTGCTGCGCCGGCTGAAGGTGACCGACGGGGGCATCGCGCTGGACGGCGAGCGGGTCACCGTGCGCCGCACCGTCCGGGCGGGACAGGTGCTGTCCATCCTGCGGGAGCCCGATTCGGGCAAGCTGCGGCGGGTGCCTGCCGCCGCGGGGGCGCTGGACGTGGTATACGAGGACGGGGACGTGCTCATCCTCAACAAGCCCTCCGGTCTGCCGGTGCATCCCTCCCCGGGGCATTTTGACGGGGAGACCGTGGGCAACCGGGTGGTATACTATCTCAGCCGGACCGGACAGAACCCCACCTTTCGCGCCATCAACCGGCTGGATCGGGGCACCTGCGGTCTGATGACCTGCGCCAAAAATCAGCTTGCCGCCCAGCGGCTGGAGGATCAGCTTGCGGCGGGCACATTGCGCCGCAGATATCACGCCGTGGTGGAAGGAATCGGCCTGCCGCAAAGCGGCGTAATCGACCTGCCCATCGGCAAGGCCGAGGGCGTCGGCATCCGCCGCTGCGTCCGGGAGGACGGACAGCGGGCGGTCACCCGCTATCGGGTGCTGGACGAACAGAACGGCCGCACCCTGCTGGAGCTGGAGCTGGAGACCGGACGCACCCACCAGATCCGCTGCCATCTCAGCCATCTGGGCTATCCCATCTGCGGAGATTTTATGTACGGAACCGAGCTTATGGGCGTGGAGGGCTTTGCCCTGTGCTCCCGGGAGCTGTGGCTGACCCAGCCCACCACGGGCGAGCCGCTGCATTTTGTCCTGCCCGATCCCGCACTGTTTTCCATGCTGTTAGGAGGATCGCTTTGAAGCGTTTATCGGAACTTTCCCCTGCGCTCTACCGCGCCGCGGTAGAGAAAAACATTGTGCAGCGCAAGCTGTCGGACGCCCTTTCCGGGGCACGGTTTGCCAAGGAAAAGCAATCGGAGCCCCTGCCCGTTCTGATCTATCGGCACAATTCCCTCATTCGCCGCACGCTGGGGCAGGTGGACATGCGGCTGCAGAACAACAAAGCCGTTTCCCTGGGGCTGGCCGCCCCCTGTGTGGACGGCATTCTCATCCGCCCCGGCGAGACCTTTTCCTTTTGGCGTCTGGTGGGACGGTGCACCGCAAAACGGGGCTTTTTGCCCGGGATGGTGCTCCACAACGGCACCCCCGGCGAAAGCGTGGGCGGCGGCATGTGCCAGTTTTCCAACCTGATCCACTGGATGATCCTCCACTCCGACCTGACCATCGTGGAGCGGCACCATCACGACGACTATGACCTCTTCCCCGATTTCGGCCGTCAGGTGCCCTTTGGCGTGGGAACGTCCATCCTGTACAACTATCTGGACTATCGGTTCCGCAACGACACGGCGGACACCTATCAGCTCCTCGTCCACAGCGACGGAGACTATCTCCGGGGCGAGCTGCGGTGCACTTCCCTGCCCGACCATGTATGGCACGTTTTGTGCGAGGACGAGTATTTTTCCAAGGAGGGAGACACGTGGTACCGCTCCAACCGGGTGATCCGCCGCAAGGTGGACCGTGCCACCGGCAAAGAGCTCTCCCGCCAGCTGCTCCAACAGCCTCATGCCCGCGTGTGCTACGCGGAGGAATATATCGATCCAAAAAAGATCCGAACGGAAGGGTGATTTGTATGAAAACCGGCTTTCTTCCCTTTGACGCAAACGGAAACATGATCCGCACCGGTCGCGCCTGCACCGGCAAAAAGGGTGTGGTGTCCTCCGGACGGGCGGAGGCCTCCGCCATCGGCACAGAGATCCTGCGCCGGGGCGGCAACGCGGTGGACGCCGCCGTGGCAACGGCCTTTGCTCTGGGCGTGTGCGAGCCCAACGCCTCCGGCATCGGCGGCGGCGGATTTTTGCTGCTGCGGGATGGAAAAACGGGGGACTGTGTCTTTCTGGACTTTCGGGAGACGGCGCCCAAGGCGGCCACTCCCGACATGTACGAGCCCTCGGGCGACGGCAGCAACAAGGCCCGGGATCTGAGCAACATCTACGGCGGACGGGCGGTGGCCGTGCCCGGTGACGTGGCCGGATTGCTGTATGCGCTGGAGCATTACGGCACCATGGATCGCCGGGAGGTGATCGCCCCCGCCGCCGCACTGGCGCGGGAGGGCTATGTGGTGACGCCCATGCTCCACGGGGATATGCAGGAGCATGCGCCCCAGCTGCTGCAATACGGCGACGGCTGGCGGTTTTATCTCAAGGACGGCGCGCCCTACGCCGTGGGCGACATCGTGCGCAACCCCGATCTGGCGGATACGCTGGATCGCATCGCCGAGGGCGGCGCCGAGGCCTTTTACACCGGGGACATCGCAAACCGCATCGTCCGGCAGGTGCAAAAGGACGGCGGCATCCTCACGCTGGACGACCTGCGGGATTTCCGCGTGCGCATCCTGCAGCCGGTGCGGGGCACCTATCGGGGATATGACGTGATCTCGTCCCCGCCGCCCTCCTCCGGCGGCACCCATGTGGTGGAGATTCTCAACGTGCTGGAGAACTTTGACGTGGGAAGCATGGAAGTCAACAGCGCGGAATATCTCCACCTCTTTTCCGAGGTGTGCAAGATGGTCTATGCCGACCGGGCGGCCTATATGGGCGACCCCAACTTTGTCCGCGTGCCCCTGCAGGGTCTGCTGAGCAAGGACTATGCCAAGCTGCTGGCCGACCGCTTTGACCCGCTGCGGGTGCATACGCCCAAGTGCGGCGACCCGTGGCATTACGAGAGCCCCAGCACCACCCACTTTTCCATTGCCGACAGCGAGGGCAATCTGGTGGCCGTCACCCGCACCATCAACCACTTTTTCGGATCGTGCGTGGTGCCCGAGGGGCTGGGCTTTTTGCTCAACGACCAGATGGAAGATCTGTCCATCTATCCCGGCGAGGCAAACTCGGTGGCGGGTGGAAAGGTGCCGCTGAGCTGCATGTCCCCCACCTTTTTGCTCAAGGACGGCAAGCCCTTTGCCGTGCTTGGCAGCCCGGGCGGCATCCGCATCATCTCGTCGGTGGCGCAGGTGATCTCCAAGCTGGTGGATCACGGCATGGGTCTGGAGGAGGCCGTGGGCTCGCCCCGCATGGGCGACGACCAGACCGCCGAGCTGATCTATGAAAGCCGCATTTCCCGTCAGACCGCCGTGCAGCTTGCCGCCATGGGGCACAGGATGAAGACCTATCCCCAGTGGGATCGCATCATGGGCGCGGTGAACGGCGTCCAATATCTCCCCGACGGCACCATCGCAGGCGCCGCCGACCCCCGCCGGGACGGTCTTGCCATGGGGGTGTGAGCCGTGCAGCCGCTGATCCTCACTCTGCTGGGCATCGTCCTGCTGGCACTCCTTCTCTATTTTGCTTTTTGCACGGTGCTGCTCTTCCTCTTTTTGCGGCGGCAGCCCGACGACCCCGACTCCTTCCTCCGCAAGATGGAGGGCACCCCCATGGGACAGTATATCCCCACCATCCGGGAGGAGCGGGACTGGTACAACCGCCACGCCAAGGAGGACGTGTGGATCGAAAGCGACGACGGTCTGCGTCTCCACGGTGTCCTCTTTTCCAACCCCGCCCAGCGGGGCGTGGCCATTCTGTGCCACGGCTTTCACAGCAGCAGCTATGCCGATTTCAGCTGTGCCTTTCGCCCGCTGTATGACATGGGCTTTACCCTGCTGGCCATCGATCAGCGCGCCCACTGCCAAAGCGAGGGAACGTGGCTCACCATGGGCGTCAAGGAGCGGATGGACGTGCGGGATTGGTGCATCTGGACGCTGGAGCGCTTTGGCGAGAAAACGCCGGTGCTGCTGGAGGGCATGAGCATGGGCGCCGCCACCGTACTGATGGCCGCCGGCCTTGACCTGCCCCCCAACGTCCGGGCGGTGTGTGCCGACTGCGGCTATACCAGCCCGAGGGATATCTTTGCCTCGGTGCTCAAAAGAGCCATGCATCTTCCCGCAGGCCTGCTGTTCGGCGCGGACCTGTGCTGCCGGGCGCTGGCGGGCTTCTCCATCGACGGCGCCGACGCCCGGGAGGCGCTGAAGCACACCAGGCTGCCCGTTCTGCTCATCCACGGCGAGGCCGATGATTTTGTCCCCTGCGAGATGTCCCGGCAAAACTTTGCCGCCGCGGCGGGAGAAAAAGAGCTGATCACCGTCCCCGGCGCCACCCACGGCATGAGCTTTCTGGTGGAACGGGAGCGGGTGGAACAAGAATGGAAAGCTTTTATTGAAACGCATATCGGATAAATAGAAACCGCCGTCGCCTCCGCGACGGCGGTTTGCCGTAAAAAAGAAAGGCATTGCTGCACAGCATCATTTGTGCAGCAATGCCTTTTGGCTCGTAAGGGATCAGACCAATTCGATCACGGCCATC
>CADBTM010000053.1 GCA_902797555.1 Oscillospiraceae bacterium | reverse complement strand
TTTTCAGGAAAGAAGAAACTCCCTCGTCAGTTCGACAAAAACGGCGCTGCCCTTCCACAAAACGTCCTCGTCGATATCAAATCTGGCGTTGTGATGGGGGACGCAGGTGCCCTTTTCCGGGTTGGCGGCGCTGACGAAGAAATAGCACCCCGGGCGCTGCTCCAGATAGTAGGCAAAGTCCTCGGCGCCCATATTGGGGGCGGGCAGACGGGTCATGACGTGCTCCTTGCCCACCACCCGTTCGGCGGCGCGGGCGACCAGCTCTGCCGAGGGGGCGTCGCTGATGACGGGAGCGGCAAAGGGGAAGATCTGGGTTTCGGCCTGCGCCCGGAAGAGGGCGGCCTCACCTGCGGCGATCTGGGGGATGCGCTCCACCACATAGTCCCGAACACCCTTGTCGATGGCGCGGACGGTGCCCTCCAGCTCGACGGTATCGGGGATCACGTTGTAGGCGTTGCCGCCGGTGATCCGTCCCACGGTGACCACAGCAGCCTGAGGGGCGGCCACCTCCCGGGAGATCAGCTCCTGCAGGGCGATGACGATGTGCGCGGCCACGGAAACGGGGTCGATGCCCTTTTCCGGAGTGGAGCCGTGGCAGCCCTTGCCCCGGACGGTGATGACGAACCGGTCGGCCGCCGCCATGCAGCAGCCTTCGGTGGCGACGATGGTGCCCGAGGGGATGGTGGGGCCGAGGATCGACCCGATATGGCAGCCGAACACGCCGTCCACCCTGTCCAGAATGCCTTCTGCGATGGCATTTTGCGCGCCATTGCCGCTTTCCTCCGAGGTCTGGAACAAAAAGCGCACATTGCCGCACAGCTCTGCCCGGTGGTCAAAGAGCACCTTGAGGGCGCCCAGCAGCATGGTGCCGTGACCGTCGTGACCGCAGGCGTGCATGATGCCCTTGTGCCGGGAGGCAAAGGGAAGCCCGGTCTCCTCGGTGATGGGCAGAGCGTCCACGTCCGCTCGGAGCAGGATGGTTTTGCCCGGTTTGCCGCCGGAAAACTCGCCGACAACGGCGGAATCCCGCTTTGCGGGGTGATGGGGGATGCCCCAGCGGGCAAGGGTCTCCATGATGTACGCCTGCGTTTCAGGCAGGTGCTCCCCCAGCTCGGGGATGCGGTGGAGCGCCCGGCGAATGGCGATCAGCTCCTCCTGCAGAGGAGCACAGTCTTTCCAGAATTCTGCCATGATTACATCTCCTCAAAATTGCAGTGCACCTGCATCTCGCCGTGACGGAGCAGCAGTCGGCCCAGCGCAAAGACGGTGTCGATCTGATTGTTTTCGTCCAAAAGGGTGATATCGGCGTCCGAGCCCTCCTGCAGCGCGCCCTTGCGGGGATAGAGAGACAGCGCCCGCGCCACGTTTTCGGTGGCGGGGAGGATGGCCTTTTCCAGCGGGCAGCCCAGATCCACCATGGCGAGGATGTTTTGGTGGAGGGAGCGGACGCTTCCGGCGCCGATGCCGATCATCT
Organism: Oscillospiraceae bacterium; assembly: GCA_902797555.1. Taxonomy (GTDB): domain Bacteria; phylum Bacillota; class Clostridia; order Oscillospirales; family Butyricicoccaceae; genus UBA4644. The sequence continues at coordinate 11,555 of CADBTM010000053.1, read as the reverse complement.
CGTTTTTCTCGTTCCAGATGGGCATCGAGCCGTTTCCGTCGGTGCTCATGGTCACCAGCCCCTCGGGCGAGCGGGAGATGGCGTCGAGAATGACAGAGCCCCGCTTGGAGGGGTTCTCCGCCGAACAGGTAAAGTCGATATACCCGCCCATATTGGCAAAGCGCACGGCGGCGTCCACCTTGTTCGCCAGATGGGTGGGACGGAAAACGGCGATGGGAATGTTGGAATGCTCCAGCACGTCAAAGATGATGTCCAGCTTGTCAGGACCCGAGCCGGTGTGCAGGTGGACGATGCCCGGCTTTTTGGCGAGGATGCCCGCCTGATGGGCGTCGGAGGCCAGCCGCGCCAGCTCGTCCCGGGTGATGGTGGCCGAGCGGTGGTCGCAGATGGCGATCTTTACGCCGATGCACTCCTCGATGAGGACGATATCCCGCCGCACCGAGCCGGTGACGGTGGGGGAGGGGTATTCGTAAGCGCCGGTGAGGCAAAATGCTGTCAGGCCGTTTTCCCGGAGGGCCTTGGTTTTTGCCACCAGACTTTCCACACTGCGGGTGGTGCCGTCGGTGCCCAGCAGACCCACCAGCGTGGTGATGCCCGCCTTGACGGGGGCGCTGAAGCGCAGGGGAGGCACCTGATTGGAAAAACCGCCCTCACCGCCGCCGCCGGTGATGTGCACATGCTGATCGATATAGCCGGGGATGGCGCGCATGTTTTCGCCGTCCACCACCTCCATGCCGGGGAAGGCGCAGTCGATCCGATCGGCCACGCAGGCGATCCGCCGGTCGGCGATGAGCAGCTGGCTCTCCCGCCATGCGCCCTCCCGGAAGACACGGACATTCTTTAACAGTTGAATCACGAAAAGCACCTCTTTTCAAAAATCCCGCCGCGTTTTTGCGGCGGGAAAAAACAGTTTTATTTTGTGCCGAAGATACGGTCGCCGGCATCGCCCAGACCGGGGACGATATAGCCGTGCTCGTTGAGGTGGCTGTCCACCGCGCCGGCATAGATCTCCACGTCGGGATGCTTGGAATGGACGCGGTTGATGCCCTCGGGCACGGCAACCAGCACCAGCAGCTTGATGTGGGTGCAGCCGCGTTTTTTCATCTCGGTGATGGCGGCGTCGGCCGAGCCGCCGGTGGCCAGCATGGGATCGACGATCATGATTTCACGCTCAGCCACGTCCTTGGGCATTTTGCAGAAATACACATGGGGCTCCAGCGTTTCCTCGTCCCGGTACATGCCGATGTGACCCACGCGGGCGGAGGGCACCATGCGCAGCACGCCGTCCACCAGACCAAGTCCGGCGCGGAGGATGGGCACCACGGCCACCTTTTTTCCGGCGAGGGTGGGCTCTTCGGCCTTGCAGATGGGGGTTTCCACCATTTTGGTGGTCAGGGGCAGATCACGGGTGGCCTCATAGGTGATCAGCATGCCGATCTCGGAGACCAGCTCCCGGAAATCCTTCACGCTGGTGTTCTTGTCCCGCAGGATGGTCAGCTTGTGCGCCACCAGAGGATGATCCATAACGTGTACGTTGCTCATGTTTTCCAGCTTGTCCATGATTCGTTTCTCCTTATCCATCTCTATATGTAATGATTGTGTCTCGCAAAAGCTTATTTTTCCAGCGCGGAGATCATGTCCACTCTCGTCTGGTGCCGTCCGCCCAGAAAGGCGGCGTTCAGCCAGGTGTCCACGATGCGCATGGCAAGGCCGGGGCCCACCGTGCGCTCGCCCAGACAGAGGACGTTGGAATCGTTGTGTTCCCGGGTGGCCTGAGCGGTAAAGCAGTCGGAAACGGCAGCGGCGCGGATGCCCTTGATCTTGTTGGCGGCGATGGACATGCCGATGCCGGTGCCGCACACCAGAATGCCCAGCTGCGCCCTGTTTTCCGCCACGGCGCGGGCGACCTTTTCCGCGTAGACGGGATAGTGGCAGGAGGCGGTGTCGTAGGTGCCGAAGTCCTCTACCTCATAGCCCTGCTCCTCCAGATGCTTCTTCAAGACCTCTTTGAGAGAAAAACCGCCGTGATCGGCGCCGATGGCCAGCTTCATTTTGTTTGTCCTTCCTTTCTCATGCGTTCCGCCTGCGTTACGCGCAGATATGCGGGTGTGATTTGATGACAGGTTTGCACTGTGCCCTCCCGTGCCGCCTGCCATGCGGCATAGGCGGCGCCTGCGGCGCTTTGACTGTCCCGGAGGAAATGGACGCACCCCAGCGCAGCGGCCTTGGCCTCCATTTCGTCGTCCGAGCCGACGGCATCGTCGGTGAGACGGGTGACGGCACCCTTTTCCCGACGGAAAAAGGCATAATAGCTCTCGCCCTTGCGGGCATAGATCGAGCAGCAGGTCACCCCGTCCTCCGTGCCGTTCCACGCCATGCTCAGCAGAGAGGACACGCCCACACAGGGCTTGTCCTGCGCCCAGCAAAAGCCCTTTACCGCAGCGGTGCCGATGCGCACTCCGGTAAAGGAGCCGGGACCGATGACGGCGGAAAACACGTCCACGTCGCCCAGCGTCAGCTTGTGTTCCTCCAGCAGCTCCTGACAGAGGGGAAGCAGCAGGCGGCTGTGATCCAGCATGGAATCGCGCACCCGCTCGTCCAGCAGAACGCCGTCCCGCATCAGTGCGCAGGAGGCCAGCTTGCCGGAGGTATCGATTGCAAGAATCAGCATAATTTCACCACGATCTCCCGGGTCTCATCGTCGACGCGGCGGAGATGCACCTCGGCCGTCCCCGGAGGAAAGGCGCCCGCCACGTTTTCGCTCCATTCGGCCACGCACAGCGCGCCCGAGGCGAGATAGTCCTCCCAGCCGATGTCGTACAGGGCGTCGGCGTCGGGGAGGCGGTACATATCAAAGTGGCAGATCTTTCGCGGACCGCCGTATTCGTTGACGATGGCAAAGGTGGGAGAGGAGACCTGCGCCTTGGACCCCAGCCCGGCGGCCAGACCCCGGACAAAGGTGGTCTTGCCTGCGCCCAATCCGCCGTACAGCGCCACGGCAGGGGCTTTTTCCAAAGTCGCCGCCAGCGAAGCGGCCAGCGCCTCGGTCTCGGCAGCGCTGCGGGTCAGATATCTCTGTTCGGTCAAGCCCCCTACCTCCCCATCTTAGATGATCTAACCGTAGTATAGCACTTTGAGGCGCGGAAAGGAATAGATTTATGAATCTTTTTTTATTTTTTCGGCGGATTTCTTGCATCCCATCCGGCAGAATGGTAGAATAAAGAAAAACGGGAAAGGAGGGGATTCCATGGTGAAACGGGCGCTCAACGCCGTCCGCCGCTATCTGCGGGAGACCGACGTGCTGCTGATGGTGCTGGCGCTGCTGGTGTGCGCCTTTGGCCTGGTGCTCATCTACAGCGGCTGTCAGAGTGTGGCAAAGGTGCGGCCCCAGCGGGTGATGCTGGTGCAGACCATCGGCATCGCGGCGGGCTTTGTGGGCATGATCATCCTCTCCTTTGTGGATTTCAGCCGGTTTCCGTGGCTGTGGATCCCGGTGGCCGTCTTCAACGTGCTGTTTCAGCTCTCTCTGTGGAAGCTGGGCAAGGTGGTGGGCGGCAACCGCAGCTGGATCGAGCTGCCCGGAGGCCTGAACATCCAGCCCGGCGAGGTGGGCAAGATCCTGTTCATCTACACCCTCGCCAGCCATATGAGCCTGCTGCGCGACCGGAAAAACCACATTCTCTCTCTCGTCCAGCTGGTCGCCCATATGGGCATCACGGTGGCGGCTGTCTTCGTCATCTCCCGGGATCTGGGCGTGGCGCTGATGTATCCGCTGATCTTTTTGGTGATGCTGGTGGGCTGGGGCGTCTCCTGGTGGTGGATCGCCGCGGGTGTGGCGTGCGCCGGCGGGATGCTGCCCGTGCTGTGGCGCTTTATGGATGACTATCAAAAGATCCGTGTGCTGGTGGTGTTCCGTCCCGAGCTGGCCAAGCAAATGAGCGAAACGCTGTACGACAAGTTTTCGTGGCAGGCCAAGCAGACCGTGATGGCCATCAGCAACGGCGAGCTTTTGGGCACGGGCTATCTCAAGGGAAACCGCATTCAGGGCGGCTGGGTGCCCGAGAGCCACACCGACTCGGTGTTTGCCGTGTGCGGGGAAGAGCTGGGCTTTTTGGGCTGCACGGTGCTGATTCTGCTGCTGGGCGCGCTCACCGTGCGCATCTTTTACGACGGATGGCGCTCGACCGATACCTTCAGCAGCCTGGTCTGCGTGGGCGTGGGCAGCATGTTCCTCTGGCAGATCGGCATCAATCTGGGCATGAATCTGGGCATCTTTCCGGTGATCGGCCTGACCTTGCCGCTGGTGAGCTATGGCGGCACGTCGGTGCTGTTCACCCTCACATCCCTGGGCCTGGTGTGCGGCGCGGTGCGAAGGATCAAGCCCACGTGGATCCGCTCACCGGACGATTGAAAACGAAATGAAAACAGCCCGCGGCAACTGCCGCGGGCTGTTTTTCCTGTTTCTTCGGGCGTTTTTTGGGGAGAAGGTGTCCGCACAGCAGCAGGAGCACCCCGACCCCGGCCACCGGCGCCACCAGCGTCAGCGGCGCCCCTCCGTCGGACTGCATGGCGCTCCACAAAAGCAGGATGGCGCCCAGCGCGGTGAGCACGGCGGTATATCGGAACGAAAGACGTTTCATGGCTGTGACCTCCTCGTTTTTGTTTTCTGAGGTCAGTATAACAGCACGAAAGTCCGATAAAACGGACTCTTGTAGAAATATGCAAAAAAAGGGGGCTTGCGCCGGAAAAAAACTTGGGGTATAGTATATACTGTGAGAAAGAAGGTGATCCACATGGCTGCCGTCGGGAAAAAGCGTTCCCGGGATATGACGGAGGGAACGATCTGGAAGCATCTGGTGGCCTTTGCACTGCCGCTGATGGTGGGCAATCTGTTTCAGCAGATGTACAACACGGTGGACAGCATCGTGGTGGGTCGCTTTGTCAGCATGGAGGCGCTGGCGGCGGTGGGCTCCACCTCCTCCATCACCAATATGCTGGTGGGGTTTTTCCTCGGTCTTTCCATGGGCGTGGGCGTGGTGATCTCCCAGCGCTTCGGCGCAAAGGACGACGAGGGCGTGCACAAGGCGGTGCACACCACCGTGGGCATGACGCTGGTGCTGGGCGTGATCTTTACCGTCATCGGCGTCACCGTCACGCCGCTGATGCTGCGTCTGATGAAGACGCCGGAGGACGTTTTTCCCGAGGCAAAGACCTATCTCCAGATCTATTTTTCCGGCATCGCCGGACTGATGCTGTACAATATGGGGTCGGGCATTTTGCGCGCCGTGGGCGACAGCCGCCGTCCGCTGTATTTTCTGGTGTTTTGCTCGGTGGTCAACACCGTGCTCGACCTGCTTTTTGTGGTGGTCTTCCACATGGGAGTGGAGGGCGTGGCCTTTGCCACCATCATCGCCCAGTTCCTTTCTGCGGTGCTTATTCTGGTGGTGCTGGGACGCTCCAACGAAAACTACCGATTCATCCCCAAAAAGATCCGCATCTATCCCGCCATGCTCAAAAGCATCATCAATATCGGCCTGCCCTCCGCCCTGCAGCGGCTGGTCACCGCCTTTTCCAACGTGTTCGTGCAGGGCTATATCAACGACTTTGGCGCGGCCTGCATGGCGGGCTGGGGCTGCTATAACCGGCTGGATCAGTTCATCCTGCTGCCTATGCAGTCGATCACCATGGGCGGCACCACCTTTGTGGGACAAAACGTGGGCGCGCGGGACCTGAAACGGGCGGAAAAAGGGGTGAGCACCGCTATCTGGCTGTCCATGCTGGTGACGCTGGTGCTCATCGCGGTCGTCAATCTGTTTGCCGCGCCGCTGATCCAGATCTTCAATCAGGAGCCCGACGTGCTCCATTTCGGCAAGCTGTTCATCCGCATGATCTCGCCCTTCTATCTCATCACCTGCATCAATCAGGTGCTGGCCGGCGCGCTGCGCGGGGCGGGAGATTCCAAGGCGCCCATGTTTATGATGCTGTTTTCCTTTGTGGTCTTCCGCCAGATCTATCTGTTCATCGGAACAAAGTTCATTCACGAGGTGTGGTTTGTGGGCTTTGGCTATCCGCTGGGCTGGATCGTGTGCAGCCTGCTCCAGCTGCTCTATTACCGCAAGAGCCGGTGGCGGGAGCGCTGCAAGCTCATGTGGGCGCAGGAGGACGCGGCAAAGAATCTGGCATAACAAAAGAATCAAAAAGCGATGGCGCAGGCCATCGCTTTTTGCGTATTTGCATAGGAAAACGCTCAGCGGAAAAAAGCCTTTCGGATGGCGTCCGCCGGGATCACCGAGGCGGCCAGCAGCAGCACCTGCCCCAGCAGACGGGGCGGGAGAGGCTGGGTGCGGAAGAGGGCGCCGCCGTAATAGAGCAGCCCCATCTGCACGAAGGCGGTGATCAGCATGACGGCGAGAAAGGCGCGGTTTTTCCCCAATCCCCGCAAAAGATGACCGTCCTCCCGATGGGCACAGATCGCCGAGCACAGTCCGCCAAAGACGAAAAGGGCAAAAAACGCGGTGAGGAAACCGCCGCTTTCCCAGCCGAATCGCTGACGGAAAAAGGGCAAGCCCAAAAAGGCGCAGCACAGGGCGGTGAGATAGCCGCTCAGCCCGGCCACCTGCCACAGCATGGAGCGGGTGAGGATGGGCGCATTCCGGGGCAGGGGCGGACGCGCCATTTCCTCCGCCATGGGCGGCTCGCCGGAAAAGGCCAGCCCCGCCAGCGTGTCCATGATCAGGTTGATCCACAGCATCTGGGTGACCGTCACCGGCGCCTCCACACCCAAAAACGGCCCGATGAGGGAGACCAGCACGGCGGTGAAATTCATGGTGAGCTGAAAGACCAGAAACCGCTGGATCGAGCGGAACACCGTCCGTCCGTAGAGGATCGCCCGGGCGATGGAGGAGATATCGTCGTCCAGGATGAGAATATCCCCGGCGTCCTTGGCCACCCGGGTGCCGCTGCCCATGGCAAAGCCCACGTCAGCCAGACGCAGAGCGGGGGCGTCGTTGATGCCGTCCCCCGTCATGCCCACCACATGACCGGCATTTTGGGCGATGCGCACCAGACGGCTTTTGTCTGAGGGCAGAGCCCGCGCCACCACCCGCAGACGGGGCAGCAGCTCCTGCACCTGCCGGTCGGTCATGCTCCCCAGCTGCCGGGAGGTGAGCACCTCTCCTCCGCCCCGCATCAGTCCCGCCGAGGCGGCGATGGCCCGGGCAGTGTCGGGGCTGTCGCCGGTGACCATGACCAGTTGGACGCCTGCCCCGGTGATCTGCCGCACCGCCCCGGGGGTCTGCGGCCGCAGGCCGTCCCGGATGAGGACGACGCCCAGCAGCACCAGGGCGGAGCCGCCCTCCAGCACCTCTCCCGCGCACAGGCACACGCCGCGCATGCCCTGTTCCGCCTGCTGACGATACAGCTCGATCAGCCCGTCGGGACGGGTCAGCGGCGTCACACCCGCTTCCCCGACATAGGCGGTGCAGCGGGGCAGAAGCAGCTCGGGCGCCCCGGTGAGGTAGCAGGGGAAGCGCCCCTGTCCCACGGCGCAGGCGGCGTACTTCCGCTCGGAGGAAAAGGGCAGTCTTCGGGCGCGCACGGCGGAGATGGGCTCCCGTCCCGCCAGCTCCAGCAGCGCCCGGTCGGTGGCGTTTCCGCCCGAGGGGGCACGAAGCGTCCACTCCGCCGACACGTTGAGGGTACAGCTTTCCCGCACCGCCGCCCACAGGCTTTCCCGGCTTTTGAGGGCGGGACGGTCGAGGATCACCCCATCCCCGGCGATCAGGCTTTCTGCGCTCAGCCGTCCCCGGGTGAGGGTGCCGGTTTTGTCACAAAACAGCAGGCTCAGACTGCCTGCCGTCTCGATGCCCGTCAGCGTGCGCACCATCACCTGATCCTTTTGCATCCGTCCCATGCTTTGGGAAAGCACCACCGTGATCATCATGGGGAGGCCTTCGGGCACGGCCACGATGACCACGCCGATGGCCAGCGTGGCGGCGTGGAGCAGATGTCCCGCCAGCGTGGGCACATGGGAGAGCTGGGCGAGGATGAGGGAGGGGACAAAGCCGTTTGCCAGCACCACCCGGTGAAACAGGTCGGCGGCCGCCACCAGCGCCGCCGCCAGATAGCCGATGCGGCTCATGGACGAGGCCAGTCGGGACAGACGCGCCTTGAGAGGGCTTTCGGGAGGATCCTCCTGCAGGGAGAGCGCCATACTGCCCAAAAGGGTGCTTTGCCCGGCACGCAGCACCTGCATGATCCCCTCGCCCGACACGGCGCTGCTCCCCCGGAAAAGCTGGTGAGGGGAGGCGGGATCCCACCGCTGGGGCAGGGAAAAGGGGGCGGCACGCTTGGGACACTCCCGGCTCTCGCCGGTGAGAGCGGCCTGATCGCACACAAGCTCGCCCGCCAGCAGGATCCCATCGGCGGGGATGCCTTCTCCCGCCTGAAGAAGCACCAGATCGCCGGTCACCACCCGGGAGACCGGGATCTCGGTGAGCTGCCCGTCCCGCCGCACCCGGCACACCGCCTTTGCCGCCTCGGCCTGCAGACGAACAAAGGCCTTTTCGCTGCCCGCTTCGGACAGTGTGGAAATGAGCGCCGCCGCCAGCACGGCGAGGGCGATGCCCGCCGTCTCAAACCAGCCCTCCCCCCGAAAGAGAAAGAGCAGATTGACGCCCAGCGCCGCCAGCAGAATCTTGATGACCGGGTCGTTGAGGTTTTGCAGCAGACGGGAGAAAAAGCCCTTGCCTTTTGGCTGGGGCAGGCTGTTGCCCTCTCCCGCCCGCAGACGGGCTTCGGCCTCCTCGGCGGTCAGTCCTTTTGTTCGGTCGGTTTCCAGCATGACCATCCCTCCTTGCATGTGGTACAAGCTATGCAAAAAGGGGACAAGGTATGACGGGTCTGGGCATACTTTTGTCTCCCGGCGCATAGGATCACACAGGAAAAACTTGCGGGGGGCATGGCAGCATGACGGATACCATCGAGGATCGGGCGCGGATGTTGGGAACCTATATCGTGGAAAACAAGGCCACCGTCCGGGCGGCGGCGGGAAGATACGGCCTGAGCAAATCCAGCGTACACAAGGACGTGACTGCGCGGCTCAACCGGGCGGACCGGAACCTGTACGAGCAGGTGCGGCGCGTGCTGGAGGAAAACAAGCGGGAGCGCCACCTCCGGGGCGGCGAGGCCACACGGGAAAAGTACAAAAGACTCCACGAAAAGGAATAGAAAAAGTGTCCGCACAACCCTGCGGACACTTTACAATATGTATTCAAAAGGAATATATTCTACAAAATGTATTCAAAACAGTAGTGGGGATACTCGTACATTTCCACCGTCCCCCGCTGGATAAAGCCCATCCGGCGGTAGAGCTTGTCACTGGCCACATTGGAGCACAGGGACAGGTGGCGGGTGGCCTTATAGCCCCGGCGTCTGGCCTCGTCCAGAAGATGCTCCACCGTGATCTGGGCGATGTGCCGTCCCTGCAGATCGGGACGGACGCACAGCCGGGAGGGGCAGGCGGCGGGAGAAACCGTCCAGCAGTCCAGCTTGTCCAGCTCCTCATGGGGGAGGAGGGTGACGGCCGAAATGATCTCCCCGTCCATCTCCAGCACGAAAAGACCGTGCTGGGCAAGATCCTCCTCGGCAAACTTCCGGTTGGGGTATACGTCGGGCTCCCAGTCGTCGTTGCCGTGGGTGTGGGCATTGGCGGCGCAGGCGCGATAGAGGATCTCGATCGCGTCCAGATCGTCTGCGACAGCCTCGCGGAAGCGAAATACAGGCTCGTTCATGGCGGCACCTCAGCAGGTCAGCATGGCGCGGTATTCCTCCGGAGAGGAAACGCTGCCCACGGCGGAAAAGGACATGCGGTCAAAGTCCAGCAGCTCCTGTGCCAGCGCGTACACGTCGGCTGCCGTAACGGCCTCCAGCCGCTCCACCGTTTCCTCGGGGGTGCGGTATTCGCCATAGGTCATCTCGGCACGGGCGACGGTGTTCATCCGGGCGGTGGTGCTTTCCAGACCCATCAGCAGGGAGATCTTGAGCTGCTCCTTGGTGCGGGCGAGCTCCTCTTCGGTGACGCCGTCCCGCTTGATGCGTTTCAGCTCGTCCAGGATCATGTGCAGCGCGGCCTCCTGAGTTTCCCGGCCCAGCGCGGTATAGATGCCCAGCACGCCGCAGTGGGCGTACAGGCTGGTGTAGCTGTAGATGGTATAGCACAGACCCGACTGCTCCCGCACCCGCTGGAACAGACGGCTGGACATGCCGGCGCCCAGAATATTGTTGAGCACCGCCAGAGCATAATGCCCCTCGTCGGCGGCCGCCATGGTGGGAAAGGCCAGCAGCAGATGGTTTTGCTCGATGGGCTTTTCCTTCACCACACAGGCGGGCTGATAGCGGGGAACGGAGAGCGCGGAAGGCGCCCCCGAGGGGACGGCGGAAAACATCCGGGAGATGGCGTCCACGTCGCTTTGGGAAAAACTGCCCGACAGGGCGACGATGACGTTTTCGCCAACATAGGTACGGCGCACATAGTCGGCCATGGCCTTGTGGTCGATGCGGTTGAGCGCCTCTTCACTGCCCAGAATGGGGCGACCCAGGGGCTGACCGGGGAAGCAGGCCTTTGCGAGGATCTCCGCCACCAGATCTTCGGGGGAGTCCTCGTACATGTCGATCTCCTCCAGCACCACGCCCCGCTCCAGATCCATATCCTCCTGAGCGAACCTGGAGTGGAGCAGCATATCGCACAAAAGCTCGGCGGCGACGGGCAGATGGGTGTCCAGTGTCCGGGCATAAAAGCAGGTGTGCTCCTTGGTGGTAAAGGCGTTGACCTGACCGCCGATGGCATCGGAGATCTCGGCCAGCTTGGCCGCCGACCGGGTCTTGGTGCCCTTGAACAGCATGTGCTCGATAAAATGGGAGATTCCGGACAGCTCCTCCGGCTCGTGGCAGCTTCCGTTGAGCACCCACACGCCGATGGCGCACGAGCGCACCTGATCCAGCTTTTCACACAGCAGGCGGACGCCGTTGGAAAGAACGATCTTTTGTACCATAGTCGGGTCTCCTTTTTGAGAGAAAAGGCAGGCAAAGCCTTCTTTGCCTGCCTTTGTTTGATTTAGTATGGGAAAAAATGCGCCGCTTATTCGCCCTTCTGCGCCATCTCTTTGAGCGCCTGCTTGCGGGACAGGTTGATGCGGCCCTTTTCGTCGATCTCGATGACCTTGCACCAGGTCTCGTCGCCGACGTTGAGCACGTCCTCCACCTTTTCCACAAAGCGGTTGTCCAGCTGGTTGATGCGGATCAGGCCTTCCTTGCCGGGAGCGATCTCCACAAAGGCGCCGAAGTTCATAATGCGGGTGACCTTGCCGTAGTAAAGATCGCCCACCTCGGGATCCTTGGCGATGGCTTCGATCATCTGACGGGCCTTCTCGCCGTCGGCGGCGTTGATCGCGGCGATGCACACGGTGCCGTCGTCCTCGATGTCGATCTTGGTGTTGGTGTCGGCGGTGATCTTCTGGATGACAGCGCCGCCCTTGCCGATGACCTCGCGGATCTTG
>CADBTM010000052.1 GCA_902797555.1 Oscillospiraceae bacterium | reverse complement strand
GTCGCTATCGTGGACACCAACTGCGATCCCGATGAGGCCGATTACGTCATCCCCGGCAACGACGACGCCATCCGCGCCATCAAGCTGATCGCCGCCACCATGGGCGCCGCCATCACCGAGGGCCGTCAGGGCGAGCAGCTCAACGTCTCCGACGAGACCGCTCCCGCTGAGGAGCCCGCCGCTCCCGTGGACACCACTCCCCGCGCCCCCAGAAAGCGCGCTTCCAAGACCGCTGAGGAGATCGCCGGCGAATAAGCCATAAGGCGGACTTCCGTTTTCAAACCCCAAAAATGACGGGGCGGTGCCTCGGCACCGCCCGTTTTTATTTGAAAATCTTTTATTCTTTAGGAGGATATATTTATGGCATTTACTGCTGCTGATGTGAAGACCCTGCGTGAACAGACCGGCGCCGGCATGATGGATTGCAAGAAGGCTCTGACCGCTTCTGACGGTGACTTTGAAAAGGCCATCGAGTTCCTGCGGGAAAAGGGCCTGGCCGCTGCCGCCAAGAAGGCCGGCCGTATCGCTGCCGAAGGCGTCGCCTACGCCATGGTCTGCCCCAAGTGCGGCACCGGCGTTGTGGTCGAAGTGAACAGCGAGACCGACTTTGTCGCCAAGAACGACATCTTCCAGGGCTTCGTTAAGGATATTGCCACCGTGGTCATGAACGAGGATCCCGCCGATGTGGAGGCTCTCAAGGCCTGCACCTATCCCGGCATGGACATCACCGTGGAAAAGGCTCTGCAGGAGAAGGTCCTCACCATCGGTGAGAATCTGCAGATCCGCCGCTTTGCCCGCTATGACAACAGCACCATGAACGTGGCTTACGTCCACGCCGGCGGCAAGATCGGCGTTCTGGTCGGTCTGGAAGTTTCCGACAATCTCCGCGGCAACGAGGCCATTGTGGAGCTGGGCAAGGACATCGCCATGCAGATCGCTGCCATGCGTCCCGCTTATCTGGATCGGGAATCCGTCCCCGCCGACACCATGGAGAAGGAGAAGGAGATCCAGCTGGCAATGATGGACAACGATCCCAAGATGGCCGGCAAGCCCCAGCAGGTCAAGGAGAAGATCGTCATCGGCCGCCTGAGCAAGTTCTATGAGGAGAACTGCCTCACCGAGCAGGCCTTTGTCAAGGACGGCGAGTTCTCCGTCCAGAAGTATGCCGAAAAGATCGCCAAGGAGCAGGGCGGCACCGTCAAGATCGCCAAGTTCGTCCGCTTTGAGAAGGGCGAGGGCATCGAGAAGAAGCAGGAAAACTTTGCCGAGGAGATCGCCAAGATGGCCGGCGGCGCCAAGGCCTGATTTTTCACAAGCCAGATACCAAATCCCCACCGATTCCGGTGGGGATTTTTCTGAAAGCAACAGACAGTTGCTTGTACTTCCGGCGATCCGGTATTACAATACAGTCAGAATGGTTTTTGGGAGGAATTCGGATGAATACAAAGGACGTGCTTTACGAGCTGAGAACGAAAAACGGGCTGTCCCAGGACGAGCTTGCGGAAAAGGTCTTTGTCACCAGACAAGCAGTATCCCGGTGGGAAACCGGCGAAACCGTGCCGAACACCGAAACGCTCAAGCTGCTTTCCAGGCTGTTCCGTGTTTCCATCAACACCCTTTTGGGTTCGCCCCACGCTCTGTATTGCCAGTGCTGCGGAATGCCGCTGGAGGATGGGATCCTCAGCCGGGAAAAGGACGGAACGATCAACGAGAAGTATTGCCAATGGTGCTATGCGGACGGAACCTATACCTACAGCAATATGGACGAGCTGATCGAAGTCTGCGTGAAGAACATGGTGAACGAAAGCTTTTCTGAAGAGCAGGTACGGGCATATCTCAAACAGCGTCTGCCCCAGCTGGAGTATTGGAAGCGCTATGGGGAGCTGAGCGACAACGGACAGTATGAAGCCTTCAAAAAGCAGCTGGCAGAGGAGATCAACGATCTGCACGTCCCCGGAATGCCAAAGGTGGAACAGCTGATCCCCCTCGTGGGACAGTATGTGAATCTCGCCTATCCCCTGCCCAACGGGGAGAGCGTCCGATTCCTCGATGACCAGACCACCTATCTGGGCTGTCAGCTGGAGTCGGAATTTGGCGGAGAACGGCACTTCGGCGTTTTGGCAGGCATGGACTTCCTCTTGGTCTGCACCTACGAGGAGGATGGGAAAAATCCCGAGCTGGTGGTGTATCAGAAACGGTAAATCGCAGCGATTCAGGCAGTCTCGTTTCCGGGACTGCCTTTTTCTTTTTCATTGACGAAACCTGCCTTTTGTATTATGATTATAGCTCAGAGAGGAAAGGGGGCGACGGGCGTGGACGAGCCGCTGCGTGTGCTGCCTCAGCTGCTTTTGCCGTGGTTTGCGGGCAACGCCCGCACGCTGCCTTGGCGGGAAAATCGGGAGCCCTACCGGGTGTGGCTGTCGGAGATCATGCTCCAGCAGACCCGGGTGGAGGCGGTGCGGGAAAAGTATCTCCGCTTTCTTGCAGAGCTGCCCGACGTAAACGCTTTGGCCGGGGCCGACGATGACAAGCTGATGAAGCTGTGGGAGGGACTGGGCTATTACAGCCGTGCCCGCAATCTGCAAAAGGCGGCCGGAGCCGTGGTCGCCGCGGGGGGCTTTCCCCGCACCTATGAGGGATGGCTGGCGCTGCCCGGGGTGGGGGAATACACCGCCGGGGCGGTGTGCTCCATCTGCTATGACCTGCCCTGCGCCGCGGTGGACGGAAATGTGCTGCGGGTGTGCAGCCGATTTTTGGCCGACGGTCGCCCGTGGAACGATCCCGCGATGAAAAAGGAATACAAATCCCGGCTGGAGGCGGTCTATCCCGCCGGGCGGTGCGGCGATTTTACCCAAGCGCTGATGGAGCTGGGCGCCACCGTCTGTCTGCCAAACGGCGCGCCCGAGTGCGGGCGCTGTCCGCTGTCGCCCCATTGCGCGGCACACCGGACGGGGCGGGAGACCCTTTTTCCGGTAAAACGGGACAAAAAGCCCCGCCGCGGAGAGCAAAAGACCGTTTTCCTTTTGTACTGCGGCGAGGCGCTGGCGCTGGAAAAGCGTCCGGCAGACGGGCTGCTGGCCGGCCTGTGGCAGCTGCCCAATGTGCCCGGCACACTCACCCCGCAGGAGGCGGCGGAGCAGGTGACCGCCTGGGGCGCGGAGCCCATCGAGCTGAGCGCGCAGCTGCAAAAAACCCACATTTTCACCCACATCCGGTGGGACATGACCGGATACGTTTTCCGCTGCGCCCGGATGGACGGACGGTTTGTCTGGGCGGACGACGCCATGCGGCGCAGAGAGTATGCCCTGCCCACGGCGTTCCGAAAATTTTTGGAGGAGGAGGGAAAGTCCCTTGTCTGACTATCTCAATCTGTTTTTCACCTTTGCCCGCATCGGCGGACTGACCTTTGGCGGCGGATACGCCATGCTGCCCATGCTGCAAAAGGAAGTGGTGGAAAAGCATCAATGGGCGACGGAGGAAGAGCTGATGGACTATTACGCCATCGGTCAATGCACCCCCGGCGTCATCGCGGTCAACACGGCCACCTTTGTGGGACAGCGCACCAAGGGCACGCTGGGCGGCATCGTGGCAACGCTGGGCGTGGTTTTTCCCTCGATGGTGATCATCACCGTCATCGCCGCCTTCCTCAGCAATTTTGCCGAGCTGGCGGTGGTAAAAAACGCCTTTGCAGGCATCCGCGTGTGCGTGTGCGTGCTCATCTTTAACGCGGTAACCAAGCTGTGGAAAAAGTCGGTCACCGACCGTCCCGCCCTGGTCATCTGTCTGGCGGTGCTGGCAGGATCGGTGTTTCTGGATCTTTCCCCGGTGATCTTTGTGGTGCTCGCCGGTGTGGCCGGCGTCCTCATCCAGAACTGGAAGGAGAAGCGGGCATGATCCTGTTGCGTTTGTTTTTGGAGTTTTTCAAGGTTGGGCTGTTCGCCGTGGGCGGCGGAATGGCCACCGTGCCTTTTCTCAGCAAGATGGGGGCGGCCACGGGATGGTTTTCTCAGGCGCAGCTGGCCGACATGATCGCCGTTTCCGAATCCACCCCCGGACCCATCGGCGTCAACATGGCCACCTATGTGGGCTTTGCCACGGCGGGTGTGCCCGGCTCGGTGATCGCCACACTGGGGCTGATCACCCCGTCGGTGATCGTCGTTCTCATCGTCGCCCGGGTGCTCACCGCCTTTCGGGACAGCAAGCTGGTGAAGAACATCTTTTACGGCCTGCGCCCGGCATCCACCGGGCTGATCGCCGCCGCCGGGATCGGCGTGGTGCGCATCTGTCTGCTGAATCCCGACAAATACGCCCTGACGGGAATGCTTTCCGATCTGATCCAGTGGAAGGGCATCCTTCTGGCCGCCGTGCTGGTGGTGCTCACCCGATTTGTCAAGCCCACAAAGGATCTGCACCCCGTGGTGTTCATCGCCCTCGCCGCCGCGGCGGGGATCCTCTTCCGCTTTGCGGGAGCATAAGTACCAAAAATGAATTATTAAGAAGGTCGATCTTTCGGGATCGGCCGTCTTTTTGCGCTTTCGCGCCGTCCCGCCCGATATGGGCGGGATTATTTCATTTTCGGTCAAACGTACTGCATTCGGTCTGCGCCCGGTCAGAAGCGCCCAGCCCGCTGATGTCCACACTGGGCGCCGAGCAGCGAAAGTCCCGGTTGTACACACAGGTGGCCGCGCCGCAGGAGATCTCGGTCTCCGGCCGTGGCGCGCTGTTGCGCTGGATCACGTTGGAATAATCGGCGCCCCGCAGGGTAAAGCTCTCGCAGCGGGTGTCCTTTCTCTCACCGGCATATCGCCCGTCCACCTGCACCTGATCCAGCAGACACAGCTCCCGACAGTTGTTTCCGCAGGCGTGGGCGTCACATCGCAAATAGCTCATTTTTTCGTTTCTCCTCTCTCCGCCGATGGGCGGTTTTTTTATTTTTCGCCGGAAATGAAGAATCATGCAAAAAAAGTGTGATTTCTTTGATATCAAAGGATGAAAAACTTGAAAATAGGGGTTGCAAATTCCAATTTCGCCCGTTATAATAAAAGCACACCGTGGAGATTTGTGGTGTTTTGCGCCATTTTACATCCACTTTGTGGTGATTCTGAGCGAGGGAGGGGAAGACATGCGAGGCGAGTATCAGCACAATATCGATTCCAAGGGTCGTTTGATCTTCCCCATCAAGCTGAGGGAAGAGCTGGGCGAGCATTTCGTCATCTTCCGCGGACTGGACAACTGCATCTACGTCTATTCTCAGGAGCAGTGGGAACGCTTTGAGGAAAAGCTCTCCCAGCTGCCGTCGTCCAACGCCCGCCAGCTGCGCCGCTTCTTTTCCGCAAACTTTGTCTGCGAGCCCGACGCCCAGGGGCGCATCCTCATTCCCCAGGTGCTGCGGGATCATGCCCATCTGCAAAAGGACGTGACGGTGATCGGCGTGCTCGACCATGTGGAGATCTGGGACAGCGCCGCATGGAAGCAGTATAACGACAGCACCAGCACCGAGGAGATCGCCGCCCTGATGGATTCTCTGGGCGTGTAATATGGAGTTCTCTCACGTTTCCGTTTTGCCGGAGGAGTGCATGGAGGGGCTGAACCTCCGTCCCGACGGCATCTATGTGGACGCCACCACCGGCGGCGGGGGACATTCCCTCCGCATCGCCGAGCGGCTGACCTCCGGGCGCCTGATCTGCTTTGACCGGGACGACGACGCCCTGTCCGCCGCAAAGGCGCGGCTTGCGGAGCATCTCAGCAAGGTCACCTTTGTCAAAAGCAATTTTGAAGAGCTGAAGGCGCGTCTTCAGGAGCTGGACGTCCCGCAGGTGGACGGAATCCTCTTTGATCTGGGCGTGTCCTCCTATCAGCTGGACAACCCGGAGCGGGGCTTTTCCTACATGCAGGACGCGCCGCTGGACATGCGGATGGACAGAAGCCAGCCCTATTCCGCGTGGAACGTGATCAATGAAGAGCCGGAGGCCGAGCTCAGGCGCATCATCAGCCTGTACGGCGAGGAGCGTTTTGCCGGGCGCATCGCCTCCGCTATCGTCCGCCGCCGGGAGCAGGCCAGCATCGAAACCACGCTGGAGCTGGTGGACATCATCAAATCCGCTATGCCCGCCGCCGCCCGCAAGGAAAAGCAGCATCCCGCAAAGCGCACCTTTCAGGCCATCCGCATTCAGGTGAACGGCGAGCTTTCCGCCGTGGAGACCGCCGTGCAGGACAGCATCGACTGCCTCCGTCCCGGCGGGAGAGTGGCTGTCATCAGCTTTCATTCCCTGGAGGACCGCATCGTCAAGCACATCTTCCAGAACGCAGCCCGCGGCTGCACCTGTCCCAAGGACTTTCCCGTGTGCGTCTGCGGCAACAAGCCGAAAATCAAGATCCTCACCAAAAGCCCCATCGAGGCCTCGGAAGAGGAACAGAACGATAATCCCCGCGCCCGCAGCGCCAAGCTGCGCGTGGCAGAAAAACTGTAAGGAGGGATCCCCGTGAGCCGTTACAACCAGAGCAGCGCCGTTCAGCTGGAACGCTTTCCGGTGGAGCATGTCCAGTATGAGGAACGCTCGGAAATCGAGGTTCTGCCCCAGCAAAAAGCATCCCAGCGGGAACAACCGCTGGCCGTACCCTACGGGAAATACGCGGTGATCCTCTTCTGCGTCTTCGCCGTGCTTTTGTGCATCGTGTCCAGCTATATGCGGCTGTCCACCCTCAACACGAAAAACGCGCAGCTGCGCAAGGAGATCTCCAAGCTGGAGAGCGAAGAAAACGCCCTCAACGCAAAGAAAGAGCAGATGTACAATCTGGCCTATGTGGAGGAATACGCCCAGAACAAGCTGGGCATGGTCAAGGCGGACAAGAGCCAGATCACCTATGTGGAGCTGGACGAAGGCGACCGCATGGTGGTGGCCGGAGTGCGCTCGCCGGAGGAACAGGCCGAGGAGGCCGCAGGACTGTTTTCCAGACTGACCCACAGCTTCAGCGTGGTGCTGGAATATTTCAGCTGATGGGCGGAATATCCTTTCAACGGAGCATAACAGGGAGTAAGGTGTAATTTTTCACGCCTTGCTCCATTTTTCCTACTTAGAGCATCCCCGCAAAACCCCTTTTTTTCGACGCAAAGGAGAAACTATGGCAAAAATCGAGCGAAAATCCGACCGTTCCATCCGCCGCCGCATCCTGTTTCTGGCGGTGGTTTTCTGCCTGCTGTGCTTTGGAGCGGTGATCGCGCGGCTGGTCTATATCCAGGTGCTCAACCGGGATTTTTATCTGCAGAAGGCGCTGACCAACCAGACCCGTGACGTGACCATCTATCCCACCCGGGGCACCATTTATGACGTGAAGGGCAAGCCGCTGGCCATCTCCGCCAGCACGGAAATGCTCATTCTCAACCCCCGCCAGCTTTCTCCCTCCAAGTTCACCGATCTCTCCAAGGCCGAGCAGGAGGAATACCGTTTCACCCATCATATCGCTTCCGATACCAAAAGCTCGGACATCGAGCTGAGCGACGGCGACAAGGCAGCCATCAAGGAAACCCGCGCCCAGGCGGTGGCACAGGTGCTGGAGGAGACCCTGGAGCTGGATCGGGAGACCGTCCTCCAGAAGGCCGCCAAGGACAGCGCCTATCAGGTGCTGCGTCGGGGCGTGGAAAAGGACGATGCCGACGTGATCCGCGCCTTTGCCAAGGAAAACAAGCTGTCCGGCTGTCTCTATTTCAACGACGATTCCACCCGGTACTATCCCTACGGGAGCTTTCTCGCCCATGTTCTGGGCTGTGTGGGCACCGACGAGCAGGGCCTGACCGGACTGGAAAAGCAATATGACGACGTGCTCACCGGCACCCCCGGCCGGTCGGTCACCCTCACCGACGCCCACGGAAACGCCCTCACCGAGGATTACGAGACCTATTACGAGCCGGAGGAAGGGCAGAGCCTTGTCCTGACGGTGGACGAGGTGATCCAGCACTATCTGGAGAAACATCTGGAGATCGCCTATAACGACAACAACGTGGAGGAATCGGTGATCGGCATCGTCATGGACGTGGAGGACGGCGGCATTCTGGCCATGGCCTCCTATCCCGACTTTGACCCCAACGATCCCTTCACCCTCACCGATACCGCCCTCGCGGAGGAGATTTCCGCCATCGAGGACGACGAGCAGCGCTCCACCGCCCGCAGCGAGGCGATCTATGCCCAGTGGAGCAACAAGCCGGTGTCCTTCATGTATTATCCCGGCTCTACCTTCAAGATCATCACCGCCGCCTCCGCGCTGGAGGAGGGCGTGGTCACCGAATACACCCCCTTCTACTGCCCGGGCTATAAGGTGGTGGAGGGCTGGGGAAAGCCCATCCACTGCTGGAAGGCGGGCGGCCACGGCGACGAAAACCTGCGGGAGGCGCTGCAAAACTCGTGCAACCCCGCGCTGATGACCGTGGGTCTTGCCCTGGGCAGAGAGCGCTTCACCCAATATGTCACAGCCTTTGGCTTCCGGGAAAAAACCGGCATCGACCTGCCCGGCGAGGCGGTGGGCATGTATAACATGAGCTCCAACGTCGACCTGGCGGTCTATTCCTTCGGCCAGAACTTTACCATTACACCGCTGCAGCTGGTCACCGCCGTGTCGGCCGTGGCAAACGGCGGCACGCTGCTCCAGCCCCACATCGTCAAGGAGATCCGCAACGCCGACGGCACGGTTGCCCAGTCCTTCGGCCGCACCGAGGTGCGTCAGGTGATTTCCAAGGAGACCTCCGACCTGATGTGCGACATGCTGGAGGACGTGGTCACCTACGGCACGGGCAAAAACTCTTATGTGGCGGGCTATCGCGTGGCGGGCAAAACCGGCACCACCGAAAAAATCGCCGAAATGAACAAGGAAGGCCGCGACCTGTACGTGACCTCCTTCGTGGCCTTTGCCCCGGCGGACAATCCCAAGATCGCCGTGCTGATCCTGCTGGACGAACCCACCGTGCTGCCCATCTCCGGCGGTCTGAACACCGCTCCCGTGGTGCGCCGGTTTTTGGAGGAAGTGCTGCCCTATCTGGAGGTGGCGCCCATCTATACCGAGGAGGAGCAAAGCTCCCGCAGCGTTCTGATGCCCGACCTCACCGGAATGAGCTTCAGCGAAGCCGAGGCGGCGCTCAAAAAACTGGGCATGACCTGTGCTTCCTCCGGCTCGGCGTCGGCCGTCACCGATCAGGTGCCCGCTGCAGGCACGGTGGTGGCCAGCAACACAAAGGCCATCCTCTATCTGGGTACCCTCAAGCCCGACAAACAGGTCACCGTGCCCGATCTGCACGGCATGACTCTGAGAAACGCCCGCGCAACCTTGCAGAATCTCGGCTTGTACGTCCACGTTTCCGGCGGCGTTTCCGACGGAACCCAGACGGTCACCAAGCAGGATGCAGAGGCGCAGACCACCGTGGCCTACGGCACGGTCATCACCGTGGAAACCGCAGACATGGCGCAGCGCGCCCAATAAAACCACACTTTCAGAAAGGAGCCGCCTCATGCAGCTTTCTCAGTTATTCTCCCGGCTGAACGCCGTCTGTCTCACCCAAAAGGCCGATGAGGCGATCTCCTCGGTCACTGCCGATTCCCGCCGCGTTGCGGATGGAGGCTTGTTCATTGCCGTCCGGGGCTTTCAGAGCGACGGGCACCGCTTCATCCCCGCCGCCATCCAAAAGGGCGCCGCCGCCATTCTGGCGGAGGAAGCGCCCCCCGAGGATCTTCCGGAAAACGTGATCTGGTACCGGACGGAAAACACCCGCGCCGCCATGGCCGACGTGGCCGCCGCGTGGTACGGCGATCCGCAAAAGCAGCTTAAGCTGGTGGGCGTCACCGGCACCAACGGCAAAACCACCGTCACCCATCTGATCCGTCACATTCTGGAGGAGACCGGTCACCCCTGCGGACTGATCGGCACCAACGGCATTCACATTCGGGAGGAGTATCGCCCCTCCGACCGCACCACCCCCGATTCCATGGAGCTGTACGCCCTGCTGCGGGAAATGGCCGACGCGGGCTGCGAATATGCCGTGATGGAGGTGTCCTCCCACAGTCTGGCGCTGGACAGAGTGCGGGGGCTGCGCTATGCCGTGGCCGCCTTTACCAATCTGACCCAGGATCATCTGGATTTCCATGGAGACATGGAACACTATTTTGAAGCAAAATGCCGGCTGTTTTCCATGTGTGACACCGCCGTGATCAACCTGGACGACCCCTACGGCGTCCGTCTCAGCGAGACCGTGACCTGCCCCAAGCTGACCTTTTCCGCAAGAAGGGACGAGGCCGACCTTGTGGCAAAAAGCGTGCGGCTCCTGCCCGATCAGGTGCAGGCAGTGCTGGTGCGGGACAACGACATCGCCCGCATGCGTCTGGGCATCCCCGGCGCCTTTTCGGTGGCAAACGGACTCACCGCCGTGGCCTGCTGTCTCGGGCTGGGGATGGAGCTGGAGGAGATCACCGAAGCCCTCAAAACCGCCCAAGGGGTGAAGGGACGCGCGGAGATCGTCCCCACCGGGCGGGACTTTACCGTGATGATCGACTATTCCCACACGCCGGACAGCATGGACAACATCCTGCGCACCGTCCGGGACTATTGCAAGGGAAGGATCATCGGCGTCTTTGGCGCCGGGGGCGACCGGGACAAAACCAAGCGTCCCAAGATGGGCAAAATCGGCAGCGAGGGCTGCGACCTGTGCGTGATCACCTCCGACAATCCCCGCTCTGAGGATCCCATGGCCATCATCGAGGACATCCTCACCGGTGTTTCGGCAAAAAGCCGGTGCAAGGTGATCCCCGACCGGCGGGAGGCCATCGCGTGGGCGGTGCACAACGCCCGGGCGGGAGATATCGTTTTGCTGATGGGCAAGGGACAGGAGACCTATCAGGAGATCGCCAGTGTCAAGCACCATCTGGACGAGCGGGAGGAAGTGGCGAAAGCCCTTTCCGGCCTGCAGGAGAAATGAAAAGAATTGAGGGATAGATAAAATGCTGTTGTATCTGATCCGCACCGCGGGATTGGCTTTTCTGGTGGCGGTGCTGCTGGCGCCCGGTGTGATCCGCAAGCTTCACGAGCTGCACTTCGGACAAAGAATTCTGGAGGACGGCCCCACCTGGCATAAGGGCAAGCAAAACACACCCACCATGGGCGGCGTCATCTTTATCGCCGCCATGGGGCTTTCCACCCTCACCTGTCTGCCGCTGATGATCGCCGACCGGGATTTTCGCCCGCTGGTCATGCTGGGGCTCAGTCTGGTGTTTGCCGGCGTGGGCTTTGTGGATGACTGGACAAAGATCCGCAAAAAGCGCAATCAGGGCCTGACTCCCATGCAAAAGCTGCTTTTGCAGATCGCTGCCGCCGCGCTTTTCCTGGTTGCAATGCGGGTGATGGGATATCTCAGCACCGATCTGTATCTCCCCTTTGTAGGAAAAACCATCCATCTTTCGTGGTATGTCTATCTGGCGCTCAGCATTTTCATCATCGTGGGCGCTGACAACGCCGTCAACCTCACCGACGGCATCGATGGTCTGTGCACCACCGTCACCCTGATTGTGGCGATCTTTTTTTCGGTGGTATTCCTCCGCAGCGGCAACGGCGCTTCGATCTTTTCTCTCACGCTGGCGGGCGGACTGCTGGGCTTTTTCCTGTTCAACAAGCACCCGGCAAAGGTGTTTATGGGCGACACGGGATCTCTCTTTTTGGGGGGGACGGTGTGCGCCATGGCCTTTGCCTATGATATGCCCCTCATCCTGATCCCCGTGGGTCTGGTATATATCCTCGAGGTGTTGTCTGACTTTATTCAGGTGGGCTATTTCAAGGCCACCCACGGCAAGCGCTTTTTCAAAATGGCGCCCATCCATCATCATCTGGAGCTGTGCGGCTGGAGTGAGTGGAAGATCGTCATCGTTGCCGGTCTTCTGACCCTCTGCCTGTGCGCTCTGTCTCTGCTGGCATAAGCTATCGTCCGAAAGGAGTTGTTTCCCATCGCCGCCTTTGCAGCAAAGAAAAAAACCCGTCCTCCTCAAAATGAGCCCCAGCCGTCCCGTGTGCGGGAGTTTCCCGCCGACGAGCCGGTGCGGGTAGAGCGGACGGGTCATATCGACCAGCCTCTGCTGCTGCTTACCCTGCTGCTGTTGGCCATCGGACTGATCTGCCTGTTTTCGGCCAGCTATGCCGCCGCCTACGACACGCAAAACGGCAATGCGGCCTATTTCATCATCCGGCAGGGCATCTTTGCCGTGGGCGGGGTGGTGGTTATGCTGCTGCTGTCCCGGTTTGACTATCACAAGCTGCACTATTTCGCCATCCCGTCGCTGCTGCTGGCCATCGCCGTGATGGCCACCATCAAGATCCCGGGCATCAAAAACTATTGGGTGACCATCAACGACGCCACCCGCTGGATCCGTCTTCCTGGCATCGGCACCTTCCAGCCCTCCGAGCTGGCAAAGGTGGCCGTTATCCTGTGCTTTTCCAGCTTTTCCGCCATCTTCGGAAAGAAAAAGATGCACACCCTCCGGTGGGGAATTTTGCCCTTCGGCGCCATCATCGGTGTGTTTGCCGTGCTGATGTATTGGGAAAAGCATCTGTCGGGCACAGCCATCATCGCCGCCATCGGAATGCTCATCATCTTTATCGGCGGCGCAAATCTGTTTTGGTTTGTGCTGGGCGGCGCAGGCGTGGGCGCGGCAGGCGTCTGGTATATCCGGCGCAATGAGTACGCATTAAACCGCATCAAGATCTGGCTCGATCCCTTCACCGATCCCCGGGGCCTGGGCTGGCAGGGCGTTCAGAGCCAGCTTGCCATCGGAAGCGGAGGCTTTTGGGGTCTGGGCCTGGGTCAAAGCCGGCAAAAGCATCTGTGGCTCCCCGAGCCTGCCAACGACTTTATCTTTTCCGTGGTGTGCGAGGAGCTGGGCTTTATGGGGGCGGCGCTCATCATTCTGGTGTTTGCGCTGCTCATCTGGCGGGGCTATTATATCGCCCTCAAGTGCGATGACAAGTTCGGCACGCTGCTGGCGGCGGGCATCACCACCCAGATCGCCGTTCAGACTGTGCTCAATCTGGGCGTGGTCACCGGGCTTTTGCCCATCACCGGCGCGTCGCTGCCCTTTTTCAGCTATGGCGGCACCGCGCTGCTCATTCAGTTGGCGGAGATGGGCATTTTGCTCAGCATCTCCCGCGACATTCCGCTTTCAAAGGAAGGATAAGCTATGAAGATCGTTTTTTCCGGCGGCGGCACCGCCGGCCACGTCAATCCCGCGCTGGCGGTGGCCTCCTATATCCGGCAGCAGGAGCCGGATTCCCAGATCTGGCTGTCGGGCGGCAAGGGCGGCATCGAAGAAAAGCTGGCGCAAAAGGCGGGCTATCCCATCTATGCCTTTCCCCTGAAGGGGCTGGCGCGGGGCAAGAACCTCTCCGCGCTCAAGCAGGACATCACCGCCCTCAGGGAGATGGAGGACGCCACCCGCAAGTGCAAGGAGATCCTGAAGGAGCTGCGTCCCGACGCCGTGATGGGCACGGGCGGCTATGCCAGCGTTCCCATGGTGCGGGCTGCGGCGCAGCTGCACATCCCCTCCGCCGTGCTGGAGGTCAACGCCACCCCCGGCATCGCCACCAAGCAGCTTGCCAAAAAGGTGGACGCCACCATGATCTCCTTTGCCGAGACCGAAAACCTGCTCTCCGGGGCAAAGCACGTAGTGCTGACGGGCAACCCGGTGCGGGACGAGATCCTGCACTGCCGGGAAAAGGAATTTGCTCCTCTGTTTGACAACGATCTGCCCACTCTGGTCTGCTTCTGGGGCAGCGTGGGTGCGCTGTATATGAATCAGAAAATGGTGGAGGTGGCCCAGCTGGTCACCCAGCGGGGACAGTTCAATCTGCTGCAGGTGTCGGGCACGTCCCACTATGGCTGGATGAAGGACGCCCTCACCAAGGCGGGCGTGGTCACCGACCGGGGAAACTATCGCCTCACCGATTATCTTTACGACATGGATCGGGTGTATGCCAAGGCCGATCTGATCCTGTGCCGGGCGGGCGGGACGCTGTCCGAGCTGTGCGCCGCGGGCGCGCCGGCCATTGTGGTGCCCTCCCCCTATGTGGCGGAAAACCATCAGGAAAAGAACGCCAGGATCCTGGAAAAGGCGGGCGCCGTCAAGGTAATCACCGAGCCGGAGGCCACCCCCGAGGGCATCTATGACGCGGCGTGGGAGCTGCTGCAAAGCCCCGACCGTCTGCGCGCCATGGGTGAAAATGCCCGCAAAAAAGCCCAGCCCGATGTGCTGGACCATATCTATCAGACCCTCAGGCATCTGAAATAAGCGGTTTTTCTCCTTTTCCGTCACCCCGTGGGCAGCGCGCTCATAGAATGGGGCGTGAAAGGAGAAGATCCCATGTCCCATTATCGGATCCGAGGCGGGTCGCCCCTTGTGGGGACGGTGCCCGTCAGCGGCGCCAAAAACAGCGTACTGCCCATTCTGGCGGCCACGCTGCTCACCGGCGGCCGCAGCGTATTACATAACTGTCCCGACCTGCGGGACGTCCGTTCGGCGCTGCGCATCCTGCAGCATCTGGGCTGTCGGACCGCAAGGGAAGGGGACACCCTCACGGTGGATTCCTCCCACCTCACCCGGTGGGACGTTCCCCACGACCTGATGCGGGAGATGCGTTCCTCGGTGATTTTTCTGGGGCCGCTCATCGCCCGCTGCGGGCGGGCAAAGCTCAGCCTGCCCGGCGGCTGCGATATCGGTCAGCGCCCCATCGACCTGCATCTGTCCGCTTTGCGCCGGCTGGGCGTCACCATCGACGAGCAGGGCGGCGATATTCTTTGCCGGGCGGAAGCCCTCCGGGGACAGGACGTGATCCTGGGCTTTCCCAGCGTGGGCGCCACCGAAAACACCCTCCTTGTGGCCACCGCCTGCGGCGGTGTCACCCGCATCATCAATGCCGCCCGCGAGCCGGAGATCGCCGATCTGCAGGAATACCTCCGCAAGGCGGGGGCGAGCGTCGCGGGGGCGGGGGAGACCGTGATCACGGTCTCGGGCGAGCTGCCCCGGCGGGATGTGGAGCACACCATCCTCCCCGACCGGATCGAAACGGCCACCTATCTGTGCGCCTGCGCCGCCTGCGGCGGCGAGATCACCCTGACAGGCGCCGAGCCCGAGCACGTAAACACCGTCCTCCAATGCCTCAGCGAAGGGGGCTGCACCGTCCGGACCTCGGGCGGGCGGATCACCCTGCGGGCAGAGAGGCCGCTCCGGGGAATGCCTCTGGTGCGCACCATGCCCTATCCCGGCTTTCCCACCGACGCGCAGGCGCCGCTGATGGCGGCAGCCTGTACCGCACGGGGAAGCACGGTGTTTTTGGAAACCATTTTTGAAAACCGTTACCGGCATGTGCCCGAGCTTGCCCGCATGGGGGCGGAGATCCGCGTCAGCGGGCGGACAGCGGTGGTAAACGGCACCGATCTCCACGGCGCTGCCGTGCGGTGCACCGACCTGCGGGGCGGGGCTGCGCTGGTGATCGCGGCGCTGGCCGCCGAGGGCGAGAGCCGCATCGAGGAGATCGCCCACATCGAGCGGGGCTATGAGCGCCTTCCGGAAAAAATCGCCGCCTTGGGCGGCAGCATCGTCCGCGAGGACGGACAAAAAGACTGAGGAGCAGAAAACATGGCAAGACAGGGAAAACAGGCGAAGCTGAGAAAGCGCCGACGCAGGAGAAGCCGCGGCGGCGCTCCCACCCTGCTCATTTGCCTTTGCGTGCTGGTGGCGGTGGTGGCCATACTCACCGCCATGACCATTTTCTTTAAGGTGCGCCGGGTGGTCATCATCGGCGACACACGCTATACCCAGGAGGAGATCACCATGGCCTCCGGTCTCCACGATGGGGACAACCTGATCCTGTTCAACAAATTCCGCGCCATCGACGGTATCTTTTCCCAGTGTCCCTATCTGGACACCATCCGCATGCGGCGGCGTCTGCCTGACACGGTGGAGATCCGCGTCACCGAATGCGTCCCCATCGCTGTGGTGGAGGACGAGGAGTATACCGAGCCCGATCCCAAGGACGAAACCAAGCTGATCACCCGGGGCGGCACCGGCAAGTGGCTGATCGACATCCACGGAAAGCTGCTGGAACAGGTTTCCTCCCGACCGCTCAACCTGTGTTTCCTCAAAGGATTGACCCTCAAGGGGCCGAAAATCGGGTCAACTGTCGATTTTTTCAATGAAGATTTGCAAAAACCTGTATTTTTGTTATTGAATACCGCGAAAGATGATGGTATACTACAAGATATAGGGGAGATAGACTTCTCCGAACTCTATAACATCCGTTTTACCTATACACAGCGCTTTACCGTCAGCATCGGCTCCACCGAGGATCTGGACAAGAAAATGCGGTACCTCAGGCTGATCACGGAGGACAAGCTGAGCTCCAATGCCACGGGCGTCATCGACCTGTCTGACACCCAGAAGGCGCGATTTATTCCGAGTACAAATTAAGTGGAACATATTGGGAGGGCATACCATGGGATTTTCGTTTGAATACGGAACGGACAACACCGTAGCCATCCGCGTCGTAGGCGTGGGCGGAGGCGGCGGCAACGCGGTGAATCGCATGATCACCGGCGGCGTGCGGGGCATCGACTTCGTCGCCATCAATACCGACAAACAGTGCCTCAATTATTCCGCCGCCACCATGAAGCTGCAGATCGGTGAGAAGATCACCCATGGTCTGGGCTCGGGCGGCGTCCCTGAGGTGGGCCGCAAGGCCGCGCAGGAGAGCGAGGACGAGGTGCGCAAGATGCTGGAGGGCGCCAATATGGTGTTCATCACCGCCGGCATGGGCGGCGGCACCGGTACCGGCGCGGCTCCCGTGATGGCGCAGATCGCCAAGGATATGGGCATCCTGACGGTGGGCGTGGTCACCCGTCCCTTTACCTTTGAAGGCCGCAAGCGCTTCGAGCAGGCCAACGCCGGCATCACCGAGCTCAAGGAAAAGGTGGACGCTCTGGTGGTCATCCCCAACGAGCGCCTCAAGCTGGTGT
>CADBTM010000051.1 GCA_902797555.1 Oscillospiraceae bacterium | reverse complement strand
CGCAGCAGCGGCTGACGCATCATCCAGCTTCGCACCCTGCGGACGAGGGGAACGATCGTGACGGTGATCAGATAATACAACCCCAGCGAGGATGCCAGATAGGCAGCATAGGCTGCCGGAGTATCAAAAAGCTGAAACCGAAACACGCACAGAATGGCCGTCAGAGATACGGCGCCGAACACCCACCGAAACCAGTTCGGCGGCAAAAAAATCGCTTTTCCGATCCGTTTCATGCTGCTCCTCCTTGCTGCTAATACCAGAATATCACAGAATTGTTACGATTTTATGTCCGAAATCCCGTTGCCGCAAATTTTTCGGATTTCCGACAAAAATGTTTTTTATTGAAATCACCCGTCTTTTGGTGTATGATAAGAAGCAGTAATGATCTGTTGGAGGAGAATTATGAGAAAGAAAACAATTGCAATCATCCTGATTCTGGCCGTCCTTGTGTGCGCCCTTGTGACGGGCTGCGGGAAAAAAGAATCTGCCCCTGCCGCCATCGGCATCATCGGCGCGATGGATCCCGAGGTCGCCTCACTGAAGGAGGCGGCCAACATTTCCAAAAGCACCAACATCGCCGGAATGGAGTTTTGCGAGGGAACGCTGGGCGGAAAGCCTGTGGTCATCGTCAAATGCGGCATGGGCAAGGTCAATGCCGGCATCTGCGCCCAGACGCTGATCCATGACTTTGGCTGCACCAGAATCATCAATACCGGCGTCGCGGGCTCGCTGGACAACCAGATCGACATCGGTGACATCGTGGTATCCGTGGATGCGGTGCAGCATGACTTTGACTTGGAGGTCATCGGCTTCGCCAAGGGCGAGATCCCCTATACCGGCCTGTACGCCTTCCCGGCGGACGAAACGCTGCGGGCGGCTGCGGTAGACGCGGTACACGTTTCTGCGCCGGATATTCACGTTTTTGAGGGCAGGGTGTGCTCCGGCGACCAGTTCATCTACCGGAAAGAGCAGAAGGATACCATCCTGTCCAACTTCGGCGGAATGTGCTGCGAGATGGAGGGCGCCGCCATCGCTCAGGCCTGCTATCTGAACAATACGCCCTATGTGGTGATCCGCGCCATCTCCGACAAGCCGGATGAGACCGAGATCGTGGAGTATCAGGCCTTTGAGGCCGAGGCTGCCGCCCGGTGCGCAAAGATCGTTCAGTACATGGTGGAGCACCTTGGCTGAACGCTGAAAACCGGTAAAACAAAAACCGTCCCCTTTGCGTATGCAAAGGGGACGGTTTATTTTGTATGGAAAAGGATCAGAAGCCAGTGCCGAAATTGGTGATTTCATATTCGGGGAAGTCAAGTCCGCTGGGACGGAGAATGCCCACATTGTATTTGTCGGTGACCCAGCCGGTCTCCTCGTTATAATCGCCGGTGGCGGCGGTGAATTGCATGGGATCCACGCCTTCCGCGGGCAGCAGCTCGTACATCACTTCAAAGGCATATTCATCCGGACCCAGATTGAGGGACTTGAGCGCCTCGTCCTGCTGCTCTTCGGCGGCGGTGTAGATCTTCTGGACGTACACTCTGGCGTCAAAGATCTTGTCGCCGTAAGCTTCCTCCAGCAGGAACTGCATGGCGACCTGGATCTCATATTCCGCGTCGTCATAGCTCATGCTCTTGCCTTCCATGGGGACGGTCTCGCCGAGCACACGGTAAAGATAGGTGACGATATCGGCACGGGGGCAGGCGACCGAGGTATCGGTGGTGAAGGGAACCACCGTATCCTTCAGCAGGCCGTTTCTCTCCGCCCATTTTACCGCGTTGGTGTACCATTTTTCGGTGCCGTCAGAAAGATCCTCCCGGCCGGTGGCACGGTACAGGAAGGTGATGACCTCCACGGGAGAGCAGACCACATTGGGGGAGAAGGTGGTGGCGCTGGTGCCGGTGGTGATGCCATATTCCACCGCCCACAGAACGGCGTCGCGGTACCATGCATTCTCCGGCACGTCGGTGAACTCGAGCTCGCTGTCCTCCACCTCAGGAGAACCGCTGGCACGATAGAGGAAGGTGACCACCTGCGCGCGGTCACAGCTCATATCGGGGGAGAAGGTGGTGGCGCTGGTACCGGTGGTGATCTCATAGTCGGATGCCCACAGGACAGCCTTTACATAAGGCGCCTCGGGATCCAGATCGGAGAAGCGCAGGGGAGTGGTGACCGTTTTGGGCTCGACGACAAACTTTCCTTCGGGGTCGGTGGTAAAGCGGTAGGTCTCACCGGGGGTGAGCGCCATAGCGTCGATCACAAGAGTGCTTCCGTTCAGCGTAATGCCGGCTTCCGTGCCGCTCACCTGACGGACTTCGGCGGGGAAGGTGAGAGTGATGACCGACTTCATGCTGTCTGCAATGGCCTTGGCCTGCTCCTCGGGAAGGAGATCCAGGCCGTCCGTGTCAGAGGTGTCCTGCTCGCCCGCCAGCAGGGTAAAGGCGACCTGTCCGGCCTCGTTCCGGTCAAAGGTAAAGGTCTGGGTTGCAGACTCGCCCTCGTCGGGCGTCTCGTTCAGCAGGTTTTCCAAGGTGGCGAGATCGTCAAAATCCACGCTGGTGGTGCTGCCGTAATAGGTGACGCCGTCCTGCTCAAAAGTGTCCTCGGGGAGCTCAGAAGGCTCGTCCGACAGGGAGTTCAGGGCTTCCAAAGCCTCCTTGGTAGAGCCGACCTTTGCGGTGACGGTGCCGTTTCCCTCCGCGCCGATCTCGATCTCATAGAAGGTGGCGAGACAGCCGGAAAGCACGCTGACAAACAAAGCGGCCGCTGTCAAGAGGGCAAGGATACGCGTTTTTTTCATGGGAGTTCCTCCTTTTTTGATGTATTGGGGAATCGTGCGTTTGATTACTTTCATTATAAACAGCTTTCTTTCTCTTTTCAAGACCGATCCGCACTTTTGACAGATTTCTTTGCGGAGCATTTTCGCAGACCTGCACAGGCTGAAAGAAACTCCCCGGTTTCTTGAAAACGGTGGGGGAGCATGGTATAATGCAAGTATTCTCCAACACAGATGCCGACAGAGAGCGGTCTGCGCCGGTGAGATCAGCAGAGACGAATACGACTAGTGGCATTATTACTATCCGCAGTATGATGACACGCAGATCACGGCAAAGGTGCCGTCCCAGCAACTGAGCGACGCCATGGTCAAAGCGCTTAAGGGCACAATCAAGGATTGATACAAATCGAAATTTGGGGGGATCTCATGTTTAGAATACTTGCCATTATAATAGAACTGTTCGCCTCTCTATTCGTTTTGTGGGTGCTGACATTGCTCTCAACCCTTTTGCATGAATTCGG
>CADBTM010000050.1 GCA_902797555.1 Oscillospiraceae bacterium | reverse complement strand
TTTTACCAACGCTGCCGCCGGAGAAATGCGGGAGCGCATCAGCAAAGCCCTCCATGCCTTGCTTGCCGAGCATCCGGAGGATCGCCGCCTGCGCCGTCAGCTGGCGCTGCTGGGCACGGCGCGCATCCAGACGGTGCACGCCTTTTGTCAAAGCCTCATCCGGGAAAACTTTTCCCGGTGCGGTGTCGATCCCAATTTCCGTCTGGCCGACGAGACCCAGTGCGACATGCTGCTGCAAACTGCACTGGAGGGCGTTCTGGAGGAGGAATACACCCAAAAACGCCCTGATTTTACCGCCCTCAGCGAAAACCTTTCCGACGGACGCACCGACAGGGCGCTGTCCGCCGCCGTGCTGGAAATCTATCAGAAGCTGCGCTCCCATCCCGACCCGGACGCTTTGCTGACCCTGCTTCCCTCCCTGTGCACGGGTGGGCTGGAGCACAGCGGCTGGGGGAGAGACCTGCTGCACTATGCCCGTCAGCAAGCATCCTTTGCCTATCAGTCTTTGCTGCCTTTGCGTGCGGAGGCGGCGGAAATCCCGCAAGTGGAGGAGAAATACGGCGCCCTGCTGGACAGCTATCTGGAGTTTGGCCAGAGGCTGATCGCTGCCATCCAGACCGGCTGGGACGAGGCCATCGCCTGTGCTGCGTCCTTTGAAAAGGGACGCCTCGCGGGCTGCCGCTATGAGGACAAGCGCTTTTTGGAGCGGATCAAGTCGGGGCGCAAGCTGTTTGTCGACCGGATCGAGCGACTGCGTCAGGACTGCTTTTCAGGCAGTGCGGAGCTGTCTGTCTCCGAGGGAGAACAGACCCGCCCCATGGCGGAGGCGCTGTGCCGGATGGTCAGGGCTCTGTCCCACAGCTATCAGCAGGCAAAAGCCCGCCGCGGCTTGCTGGATTTCAGTGATCTGGAGCATTACGCGCTGTCCCTCCTGCGGGAAAAGGACGGCACGCCCTCCGAGCTCGCCCGCAGACTGCGGAGCGAGCTGCGGGAGATCCTGGTGGACGAATATCAGGACACCAACGAGATTCAGGAAGCCATCTTCACCCTCCTGCGGGAGGCGGGAGATCCGGCCTTTTTCGTGGGAGACGTAAAGCAGAGCATCTATCGCTTTCGCCTCGCCAACCCGGACATCTTTCTGGATCGCTATCAACGCTCGCAGCCCTTGGAGCAGGAGGGCGGGGGAGACCGCCGTCTGGCGCTCAACCGCAATTTCCGCTCCCGTCCGGAGGTGCTCGAGCTGTGCAACTTCGTCTTTCGGCGGCTGATGAGCGCATCCTTCGGCGACGTGGAATATGACGCCGATCAACAGCTGTACTGTGGGCGGAATGCAGAGGGCTGCGTTCCCTCTGAGGTGCTGCTGGTGCACTGTCCGCCCCGGGATGATCAGGAGGAAGAAGAGCGCCGATCGGTACTGGAGGCGCGCGCCGTGGCACGTCGCGTCGCCCGGCTTTTGCGGGAGGAGACCGTTCCGGAGGAAGCGGGGAGACGCTCCGCCCGCCCGGAGGATGTGGCGATTTTGCTCAGCTCCTTCACCAACAAAGCACCGATTTATCGCAAGGAGCTCCTTGCGGCGGGCGTTCCGTGCTCCGAAGGGGGAGGCGCCTTTTTCGGCACCATGGAGATCTCGATCGTGCTGTCGCTCCTTCGGGTGATCCGCAACCGGCGTCAGGACGTTCCGCTGGTGTCTGTGCTGCGTTCGCCCTTCTATCTCTTTACCCCCGACGAGCTGGCTGCCCTGCGGCTGAAAAAACAGGGCTGCGACCTGTGGGAATGCGTCCTTTTGTGCGAGAAGGGCAGCCGTGCTTATGCTGTCCGGAAGGATCTGGAACGGTGGAGCGACGCCGCGCTTGAGCTGCCTCTTTCCCGTCTGATCCGCCGGATCTATGACGAAACGGGCGCCGAAGGCATCTTTGCCGCCATGGACAGCGGCAGTGCCCGCGTGGCCAATCTGCGCCGTCTGGAGCAGCTTTCCCGCGCCTATGACAGCGCCCTCAGCGGTGGGCTCAGCGCCTTTCTCCGATGGATTGACCGCAAGCTGGAAAGCGGTCAGGATCTGGAGGCTCCCGAAGGGGAGAGCAGCGGCGTGCAGCTGATGAGCATTCACCGATCCAAGGGATTGGAATACCCCTTCGTCATCGTTCCCGATCTTTCCAAACAGTTCAACGCCGACGATCTGAAAAAGCCGGTGATGTTTCACCCCTATCTGGGCATCGGCCTGCGGGTGCGGGATATGCCCACCCACACCGAGCACCGCTCCCAGCAGCAAAACGCCATCATTGTCCGCACCCGCTCCGAGCTGCGTGCGGAGGAGCTGCGCAAGCTGTATGTCGCCATGACCCGGGCGCGGGAAAAGCTGATTCTGGTGCTGTCCGACAAGGATATCCCCGCACGTCTGGCAAAGGCGGCGGAGGAAACCGGCGGCGTGCCCGATCCCGCATGGCTGGCGCAGCAGAACAACGCCATGAATTGGCTGCTTGCCGCGCTGCTCACCCATCCATCGTTCCAACCCGTCCTGCATACCTGCGGCATCTTTGCAGAGCCGGACGGCGGGATCGAGCCTGCGGGGCTGACGGTGACGCTGCTCACCTCGGGCGAGGAGCAGGCTGAGGGCGCAGCCCGGGTCGGGGAAGAGGAAGGCCTGCTTCCGCCCGAGCCCGATGAGAGCCTCAACGCCCTGACTGCGCGCAGCCGCATGGCTTACGCCCATCTGGACGCCTCCCGTCTGCCCTCCAAGGTGACCCCCACCGGTCTGCGCAAGCTGATCCCCGAGACAGGCGAGCTGTACGGCACGCCGGAGCGCGCCGCCGCCCGAGCCTTTCACCGCACCGGACTGGAGCGCCCCGACCCTGCGGCAGCCCTCCGGGGCACCGCGACCCACATCCTGCTGCGCCATCTGGATCTGATGGATTGCGCAGACACATCCGCAATTCTCCGTCAGGCCGACGCGCTGACAGAACAGGGCTTTCTCACCCGGGAGATGCGGGAGCTCATTCTGCCCGAGCCGATTGTGCGCTATGCCCGCTCACCCCTGGCCCGGCGGGTAAAGGAAGCGAGCCGCGTTTTGCGGGAATACGAGTTCGGCGTGCTCCTTTCCGCGGACAAGCTGCTGAAAAACGGCATGGACGGGGAAGACCTGCTGCTCAACGGCGCCATGGATCTGGTGATTTTCCAGCCGGACGGGCTTGTGCTGGCCGACTTCAAAACCGATCGGGTGCGCCCGGGAGAGGAGAAGCAGCAGGCCGAGACCCATCGCCTGCAAATGGAGCTGTATACGCTGGCCGCCGAGGAAATCTTCCACCTGCCTGTCCGGGAGAGAATCGTGTTTTTCCTCCGCACCGGAACGGAGGTCTCGCTGTAAAAGAAAAAACCCGCTGCTTTCGCAGCGGGTTTTTGATATTCCGTTCAGATCATTGCGAGGCCGTAACGGCTGTAGGTGGTGGGATAATTGCCGGTGGCGGCAGAGAGCCATTCGTCGTACTTTTCGGATTCCAGCGTGGTGCGGATCTCGGAATTGTAGCTGACGCCCTCATTTTCCACAAAGTACATCACGTGATAGCCATATTCGGTCTGGACGATGCCGGTGTCGCCGGGCTGACGGCTGGGGTCAAAGCACCAGTCGTTGAAGGTTTCCACCATCTGACCCTGTGTGACGCCGGTATAGAGACCGCCGTCCGCAGCGTTGCCGTCGGCACTGTATTCCACAGCCAGAGCGGCGAAGGACTCTTCGGTCTGGTCGCCGGCCTGCCACTGTGCCAGAATGTCCTTTGCCTGCTGCTCGGCAGCGGCGGCATCGGTGCTCTCATCGGTGCGGATCAGGATGTGGCGGACAGCAACGGTATAGTCCTCGCTCAGGTGGCGGTTCATAAAGAGCAGCACCACCCAGCGGCTGTTTTCGGTGTCCTCCACCACGGTGCGGTCACCGGCGACGCGCTCGGCCTCCAGCAGCCAGTTCAGGTTGAGGTTCTCAATGGTAGAGGAAGAAACATCTTCGTTGAGACCGGGAACAAAGGTGGCGCCGTCAGTCAGATAATCCTGCGCGACCTCGTCAAAGTTGCTGCCGTCGGTCTTCAG
This sequence comes from Oscillospiraceae bacterium, assembly GCA_902797555.1. GTDB lineage: Bacteria > Bacillota > Clostridia > Oscillospirales > Butyricicoccaceae > UBA4644. Next base: position 1,120 of record CADBTM010000050.1, on the reverse strand, counting down.
CTTGGACAGCATCTCGTCGGCCTGCGCCTTGACGGTGAGGCGGCTGGCCTCGTCATAGGTCAGGTTAAAGCGGTAATAGTCCACCTGCGTATAATTGATGATGTTCTCCTGCAGATAGGCGTCCACGTCGGCGTCGGTGATGCCAAAGCCGTCAATGATATGATTATAATAGGAGTTAGCCAGCGTGCGCTTGGTGAAGAAGGTCTCCACGTCGCTCTTTTTCACGTTTTTGCCGAAGAGCATGGTGATGTACTGCTGCTCGGTATAGCCGTAGCTTTCGGCCAGCGTCGTGAGAGAGTCCATATAATTGGAGATCGTCTGACGGTCGTTGTCGGTCAGAGCGTAGCCGGCCTTGGTAGCCTCCTGAGAGAGAATGCTGATCTCCTTGGCGGAAGCTTCCGCAGAGGAGAGGAAGTAGTCCTTCCATGTGGTGGAGGAGTCGAACAGGCTGGGCTGGGATTCAAAAGCGCTGGAGGTGGTGTCGTATCCATACTCCGAGAGGATATTGCCATAAGTGCCGATAAAGCTGCTTTTGGTGTTGTAATAGAACTGCCGCATTTCCAGCACGGAAATCTTGTCATCACCGACGGTCATGGCGGTAGTGTTTCTCGCCAGCACGCCGGTGCCGTTCAGGATCGCGTACACCAGACCGCAGACGCACAGGATCGCCACACAGATCAGCGTGATCTTGATGCCGATACCGATGCTGTTGTCGTTCTTTTTGGATTGAGCCATAATCATATCCATCCTTGCAGATTATTCTTGTTGCGGGCTTTCCTGCAACATTTCAATTATCCGTTCCACAGGAGAAAAAGTCAACCCTTTTTTTCAGGATTCAAACAAATTTTAAGAAAAATATGTGGTTTTCCACAGGATTTTTTGAAAAAAACACTTGCATTCCACAATCTGTTGTGTTATGATAGCTGTTGCGAAAAGTAATCAGTGCGAGGTGAAAAGAGATGAAAGAGGGTATCCATCCCAACTACCGTGTGACCACCGTGCGGTGCGCTTGCGGCAACGAGTTCCAGGTCGGCTCCACCAAGGAGAATATCCGCGTGGAAATTTGCAGCAACTGCCACCCCTTCTACACCGGCAAGCAGAAGCTGGTCGATACCGGCGG
>CADBTM010000049.1 GCA_902797555.1 Oscillospiraceae bacterium | reverse complement strand
TAAGCGAGCAATAAGGAGGGGCAGCAACACGGCGATTGGCGAGCGCGAAGGCGCGATGACAGAGCCGATGTTGCAACCGGAGGCGGAGGGTGCCCGCGTCCCAGTATAAGGACCCCCCCGCCGCGCTTCTTTCTCTTTTGTACCGGGCGCGGCACGTTTTCTCTTTCTTCAAGAAAGAAAGAGAAAATGTGGGGCGCATACGCCCCCCGCGCCGGAACGGCGTGGATCGTTCCCGCCGTCCGCAGACGGCGGAAGCTCTTACGCCGCAACGCGGCGTCCACCTCATCCGCCCGCTGCGCGGGCACCTTCCCCTCAAGGGGAAGGCAAAAAGGTGGTCGGCACGCCCTGCGGGTGCCCTCGTCAGAGGGAGGCAAGAGGGAAGACGAGAAAGGCCGCTTACTTTCTCTTTTTTGTCTCGGCCACGGCGAGCGCGTCGCAGCGGTTGTTGTATTCGTTTTCCGCATGCCCCTTCACCCAATGGAGGGTGACTTCATGGATGGCAAGCTGCTCGTCCAGCGCCTGCCACAGGTCGGGGTTGAGGACGGGGGACTTGTCCGCCTTTTTCCAGCCCCGGGCCTTCCAGCCGCGCAGCCAGCCCTTTTCGATGGCGGAGGCGATATACTGACTGTCGGTATACAGATCGACCGCGCAGGGCTCCTTGAGCGCCTGCAGGCCGGAAATGGCGGCCGTCAGCTCCATCCGGTTGTTGGTGGTTTGGCTCTCCCCGCCGGAAAGCTCCTTTTCCACGCCGCGGTAGATGAGGATCGCGCCCCAGCCCCCGGGACCCGGGTTGCCGGAACAGCTCCCGTCGGTATACAGATCGATGTGCTTCACGCTGCGCCTCCTTGGTGATTGTGGTTTGATTGTAGCAAAAAAGCGCCCGGGAGGCAAGGAAAATAACGCCTTTTCCGAAAAGTTCAGAAAAAGAGAAAATATTTTCAAAAATGGGCTTGCAAAACCTACTAAAAAAGTGTATATTATGAGCGTTGAAAATACTCTGCGGATCCCCGCAGGAAGGGAGCAATTTATGGAAGACCGTTTTGTGTATGCGGACAACGCGGCGACCACACCCATCGACAAGCGGGTGCTGGACAAGATGATGCCGTTTTTGACCACCGAATACGGCAACGCCAGCACGCTGTACGCGCTGGGACAGAGCAGCCATCGGGCGCTGGAGGAAGCGCGGGAGCAGGTTGCCCTGCTGATGAACGCCGATCCAAAGGAAATCTACTTCACCGGCTGCGGCAGTGAATCGGACAATATGGCGCTGCGGGGCTATCTGCATTCCCGTCAGGCCAAGGGGAAAAAACACATGATCACCTCGTGCATCGAGCACCACGCCATCCTGTATACGGCGCAGGCGCTGGAGAAGGAGGGCTTTGAGGTCACCTATCTGCCGGTGGACGAGTACGGCAAGGTGCGGCTGAGCGATCTGGAGGCCGCCATCCGTCCCGATACCGCTCTGGTGAGCATCATGTTTGCCAACAACGAGATCGGCACGGTCAACGACATCGCCGCCATCGGCAAGCTGTGCCGGGAAAAGGGCGTGATCTTCCACACCGACGCCGTGCAGGCCTACGGCCATGTTCCGGTGGACGTCAAGGCCATGAACATCGACATGCTCTCTCTGTCCGGGCACAAGATCAACGCCCCCAAGGGCGTGGGCGCCATCTATATCCGCCGGGGTGTGATGGTGGAGCCGCTGATCACCGGAGGCGGTCAGGAAAAGAATCGCCGCTCGGGCACGGAAAACATCGCCTCCATCGTGGGCCTGGGCGAGGCCGCCCGCATCAAGCGGGAAAATCTGGACAGCGAGATGGCCTATCTCCGCGGCCTGTCCCGCAAGCTGATCGACGGCGTGCTCAAGATGCCCCAGACCATCCTCACCGGCCATCCCACCGACCGCCTGCCGGGGACATGCTCCTTCTGCATCAACGCCATCGAGGGCGAAAGCCTGGTGCTCCGGCTGGATATGAACGGCATCTGCGCCAGCACGGGCTCGGCCTGCTCCACCGGCAGCCTCGAGCCCAGCCACGTGCTGCTGGGCATCGGCCTGAGCCACGAGATCTCCCACGGCTCGCTGCGCCTCACCCTGGGACCCCAGAACACCGAAGAGGACGTGGATTATATTTTGGAACGCCTGAAGGGCGTGGTGGACGTGCTGCGCGCCATGAGCCCCATCTGGCACGCTTGAGATAAGGAGGAAGAACGATGGATTATTCCAAAAAAGTGATGGATCATTTCGCCCATCCCCGCAATGTGGGCGACCTGCCCGACGCCAATGCTGTGGGCATGGTGGGCAATCAGAAGTGCGGCGACATCATGAAGATGATGATGAAGATCGAGAACGACGTCATCGTGGACGTCAAGTTCCAGACCTTTGGCTGCGGAGCGGCGGTGGCAACCTCCTCCATGGCCACCGAGATGGTGAAGGGAAAGACCATTCAGGAGGCGCTCACCCTCACCAACAAGGCCGTGATGGAAGCGCTGGACGGGCTGCCCCCCGTGAAGGTGCACTGCTCTGTTCTGGCAGAGGAGGCCATCCGCGCTGCGTTGGCCGACTATTATCAGCGGCAGGGCATTGACCCCACCCCCTATGTGGGCGAGATCCCCACCGGCGACGACGCCCACGACCACGATCATGCCCCCGCAGAGGAAGAATAAAAATAATTTGTAAAGAATCACGCCCCGCGGTTTTCCCGGGGCGTGATCTGTGATATTCTGGGAAAAAACAAATGGGGACGTGCCCATATGAATGAGAGAGAATTGCAGGAATACATCACCAGAGACGTGGATCGCATCGTCAGGGACGCCATGCGGGCGACCCTGAAGGATCCCCGGCAAAGCGCCTTTTTTGCCCGGTTTGCGCTGGCCAGCGCCCGGGCAAACCGCATCCGCCAGCGGGAGGAGCAGGAGGGGCTGCACGTGCCCACCTTCCTCATCGCCAGCATCACCTCCAGCTGCAACCTGCATTGCGCAGGCTGCTATTCCAGGGCGAACCACGCCACCGTGGACTGCGCGCCCCAGGCGCAGCTCACCGACGGGGAATGGCGGGAGATCTTCTCACAGGCCGAGGCGCTGGGCGTCAGCTTTATCCTGCTGGCGGGAGGCGAGCCCATGCTCCGTCGGGGCGTGATGGAGGCGGCGGGGGAAAAGCAGAGCATCCTGTTCCCCATCTTTACCAACGGGACGTATATGGATGAAAAGTACTTCGCCCTCTTTGACCGGTGCCGCAACTTGATCCCGGTGTTCAGCATCGAGGGGGATCGGGCGGTCACCGACGCCCGCCGGGGCGATGGCGTCTATGACAAGCTGATGGCCAACATGGAGGCCTTTCACAAGCGGGGGCTGATCTTCGGCGCGTCGGTGACGGTGACCACCGAAAACATCCGGGAGGCGCTGTCCGACGGGTTTTTGCGTTCTCTGCGGGAGATGGGCTGCCGGGTGGCCTTTTTCATCGAGTTCGTTCCCGTCACCGAGAAAGTGCGCCATCTGGCTCCCGGCGACGCCGAGCGGGAGTATCTCAAGGGCGAGATCGACCGCCTGCGGGCAGAGCATCCCGATATGCTCTATCTGGCCTTTCCCGGGGACGAAAAGATCACCGGAGGCTGCCTTGCCGCGGGACGGGGCTTTTTCCACATCAATTCCCACGGCGGCGCCGAGCCATGTCCCTTCTCCCCCTATTCCGATATCAACGTGAAGGATACCTCCCTCAAGGAGGCCATTGCCTCCCGCTTCTTTGCCGGCATCCGGGACAAGGGCCTGCTGGAAGAAGAACACGCGGGCGGGTGTACGCTGTTTGAACGACGGGTCGAAGTGGAAGAAACGCTTGCGGAAAGCAGAAAAGCATAGCCGCGTGTTCTTCACGGCGCTTGTGCGCCGCGCCGACGGGTGTCGGCGGCCGCGAAGAAAGGGGCTGTGTGCCCCGACCGGAGCGTAACAAATGCAAAGGGGTCCCTGCAAAAGCGTGCTTTTGCGGGGAAATGCGCGCGGGCGGCTGTACGCTGTTTGAGAGAAGAATGGAAGTGGAAGCGACCCTTGCAGAGAGCAAACAATAATGATAAACCGCCGCTGCATTTGCAGCGGCGGCTTTCTTCTTTTTATTCTTCCAGCAGCGCCAGCACGGCGTCCACGTCAAAAACGGCCTGAGAGACGTATCGGCTTCGACCTGTGACCGTCCAGCGGGCGACGTAGTGCACCATTCCTCCGCCGCCGGACATTTCCGTGATCAGTCTGCCGTCCTCCCGCAGGGAGAGCCATCGGAAGGGGGCGGCGTCCGGATCGTCGTCGGCCGTCAAAAAGCGGAAGCGCAGCACCTCCGGCGAGGGATAGTCCTCCTGCACGAACAGCTGGTTGACCACGGCAAAGCAGGGAATATCGGAGGGAACCTCCTTGTCCTCCTCCACCGAAAGCAGGGCACAGAAGGCGTCCCACTTTTCCTCGGGAACGGACAACTCCTCTTCTCCGTGGCGGACAAGGAGCCGCAGCTCCTGTCCGGGCTCGTTCAGGTAGTAAAGACTGAGGAAGAGCACGGCATAGGAGCGGAAATAGGTCTCGTAAAGCAGATAGAGCCGAGCCACCGTTTCCTCGTCCAGCGGGGCGACGGCGCGGGAGATCGTCCCGTCGGGTTCTACCCGCAGCACGCTCCCGTCGGGAGAGACGCAATAGCGGCACAGCTCGTCGTCGATATAGCCCTTTCCGCCCGGAGGATTGCGGCCGGTGGACTGGGCGCATTCCGTCCCCTCCCGGAGGAGAAACTCCGGCGTGCCGAAGGGCATGGTTTCCCCGGGCGCGGGAGCATATTCGGCGGAAAAGAGCGCCTTGGCGAACACGTCCCACTCCGCTTGGGTCTGGATGCAGCGGCCGATCACACAGTTGTCAAAGCTCCCGTCCCGATTGTAGGTCATCCACAGGGACTTGTCCCCGTCAAACCGGGCGGGCGGAGCAAACTGGTCATATTCCACAGGGGACATGCCGTCAAAGCGATAGCTCCACTGCCGCGCAGAGCCGAAGATCTCGCCCTCCTCCGCCGTATACAGGCTGACAGAGACGAGCTGCTCGTCGCTCTCCGGCTCGCTGCAGGGGACGCCGGGAGGGAAGGGGATCGCAGCGGACTCGTCGGTTTCCTCCGGCGGATCGGCGGGCGCGGGCTGCACGGGAGAGGGATCTTGGGTCACTGCCTCGGCGGGAGGGCAGGCGATGGGCTCTACAGACACAGTCTGCATCCCGCAGGAGCAGCACAAAAGCAGCGCCAGCGCAAGGCAAACAAGTCTCAGTTTCATACATACCCCTCCCGTCATTTTTTGTCAGTATAGCATGGGAGGGCGCAAAAGACAAGAGAAAGAGGCTCGCCATGCCCGGAGAAAGACACAAAAGACGCCCGCATCGCGGGCGCCTTTTGCTGAAAAAGGAGAAAAAGTTAGGAGGAAGAACCGCTCGGCCGCACGCAGCATGCACCGCCCGGTTATTTTCGATAAAAGAGGATGCCCAGACAGTTGGGGCCGCAATGGCTGGAAATGGTGCAGCCGGCGCGGGTGATATGGACCTCCCGGAAGGGGACGCATTCCAGCACGGCGGCCTTGACCTTTTCCACCAATACGGGATCGACGCCCGAATGGGTGATGAAGATCCGGCCGGGATCGACGGTCTCCGGCTCGGCCAGCTTGTCGTGAACGTAGTTGACAAACGCGCCATCCAGCGCGCCGCGGTACTTTTTGCCCACGCCCATCTTGCCCTCGGTGACCTGAATGCAGGGCTTGAGCTTGAGGAGATTTGCGCCCAGCGCCGCCACGGTGGAGCACCGTCCGCCCCGGCGGAGATATTCCAGCGTGTCCAGCACAAAGCTGACGTCCAGCTTGT
>CADBTM010000048.1 GCA_902797555.1 Oscillospiraceae bacterium | reverse complement strand
TTCGCCGACCGGGCGCGGACGGCGGAGGGCAAGCTTCAGGTGGAGCTGGCGCAGTATCAGTATCTGCTGCCCCGGCTGACCGGTATGTGGACCCATCTGGTGCGCCAGACGGCCTCCGGCGGCTCCAGCCCCATCGGAACCCGCGGCCCCGGCGAGACCCAGCTGGAGACCGACCGCCGCCACATCCGCCGCAAGATCCAGCGGCTGGAGGGGGAGATCCGGGATCTGCAGTGTGTCCGCGCCACCCAGCGCAGCAAGCGGGAGAAAAATGAGATTCCTCTCGTCTCCATCGTGGGCTATACCAACGCGGGAAAATCCACGCTGCTCAACGCCCTCACCGGGGCGGGCGTTCACGCTGCCGACCGTCTGTTTGACACTCTCGATCCCACCACCCGGGTGCTTCACACCCAGCAGGTGGGGGATATCCTGCTGTCTGATACGGTTGGCTTTATCCGCAAGCTGCCCCATCATCTCATCGACGCCTTCCGCTCCACGCTGGAGGAGCTGACCTATGCCGACGTGCTTGTGCACGTGGTGGACGCCAGCGACGAGCAGTGGCGGGAGCAGGCGCGGGTGGTGGAACAGCTGGCCGAACAGCTGGGCGCCGGGCAAACGCCCCGCATCATGGTGTTCAACAAAGCGGATCGTCTGCGGGAGGATGAGCTTCCCCGTCAGACCGACGCCCTTTATTGCTCCGCTCTCAAGGGGCTGGGGCTGGAACAGCTGGTCAACCAGATCTGTCAGGTGCTGGGGCAGGGGATGCACAAGGTGCATTTCGTGCTGCCCTATTCCGACGCGCAGATTCTGGACTATCTCTATCGGGATGCCAACGTGCAGCGGGCGGAATACGTCCCCGAGGGCATCGAGATCGAGGCGGTGGTGGATGAGCGGGCGTATGGCCGTCTGCAGGCCTATCTCCCCGAGGAGCAAAGGAGGCCGAAGGATGAAGCCTTTTAAGGTGCCCTACCAGGAGGCCGAGGCCGAATATGTGGAAAAGCGTTCCCGCTTTATCGGCCATATTTACAAGATCCATACGGCCGAGCAGGCGCAGGAGATCCTCGCCGCCGTGCGCAAAAAGTATTGGGACGCCTCCCACAATGTGTATGCCTATATCCTGCAGAACGGAGTGATGCGGTTTTCCGATGACGGCGAGCCGCAGGGCACCTCCGGTATGCCCACGCTGGACGTGCTCAAAAAAGAGCAGGTCTTTGACGTGATGTGCGTCACCACCCGCTATTTCGGCGGAACGCTGCTGGGTGCGGGAGGTCTGGTGCGGGCTTACAGCCACACCTGCAAGCTGGCTCTGGACGCCGCGGGCCAGGCCATGATGCAGCCCTATGCAAAGCTGCGGCTTGTTTGCCCCTATGGGCTTCTCGATCAGATGCGGCGGCAGCTGCCTCTGTTCGAGGCGGAGGAAGGGGAGACCGCCTTTTCCGACCAGGTGACCATGACTCTGTATCTTCCCAAGGAGCAGCAGGCGCGCTTTACCGCTCAGCTCACCGACCTCACCGGGGGCAAGCTTCGCCCCGACGAGCTGGGAGAGGAGCTCTTTGCAAAAAAACTGTGATTCCAGAACGCAATTCAAAAAGTTTTCCGGTTTTTTTCTCAAAAAAAGAGGAAAAACCGGTTTTTTGCGTATTTGCATTATGAGGTGAGAATCCATGACAGTGCGGGAACGCTTGGAAGAGATCGAACGGAATACCCTTGCGCCGGGTGCGACCCTCTCCGCCTGCAGCCTGGGCAGAGAGCGGGAGGAAGCGCCCGATCCCATGCGCACCTGCTTTATGCGGGACCGGGATCGGATCATCCACAGCAAGAGCTTTCGCAGGCTCAAGCACAAGACGCAGGTCTTTCTGTCCCCGGAGGGGGATCATTACCGCACCCGTCTCACCCACACGCTGGAGGTTGCGCAGATCTCCCGCACCATCGCCCGGGGGCTTTCCCTCAATGAGGATCTCACCGAGGCCATCGCCCTGGGGCACGATCTGGGGCACACCCCCTTCGGCCATGCCGGAGAGCGGGCGCTCACCGCAGTCTGCGGCCATCCCTTCCGGCACAACGAGCAAAGCCTTCGGGTGGTGCGTCTGCTGGAGAGGGACGGAAGGGGGCTCAATCTGACCCGGGAGGTGATGGACGGCATCGTCTGTCACACGGGGGACAAGCGGGCCGACACCAAGGAGGGCCGCATTGTCCACTTTGCCGACCGGATCGCCTACGTCAACCATGATATCGACGACGCCGTGCGCGCCGGTGTGCTCACCGAGGACGACATTCCCTTCGGCATCAAGCTGGAGCTCGGCGCCACCCATTCCCGCCGCATCGGCAATCTGGTGGCCGCCGTGGTGGAGTACGGTCTGACCACCGGCGAGATCGGCATGGACGACAAGACAGCCGCTTTGTTTGCGGGGCTGCGGGACTTTATGTACGAATACGTCTACAAAAACCCGGTGGCAAAAAGCGAGGAGGGCAAGTGCGAGGATATCGTGCAATACCTGTTCCGGCACTTTTTCGCCCATCCCGACGCCATGCCCGGGGAATATCTCATCATCGCCGACCGGGATGGAACCGAGACCGCCGTCTGCGACTATATCGCCGGTATGACCGACCGTTACGCCGTCAATCTGTTTGAATCGCTGGTCGTTCCCAAGAGCTGGAACAAGTATTGATTTATAACGCTTCATCTGGAAAGGAGGTGTTTTCATGGCGCTGCCACAGCAATTTCTCGACGAGCTGCTTGCCCGCACCGATCTGGTGGATCTGGTGAACCGCTATGTCCCGCTGAAGAAAAAGGGCGGGAGCTTTTGGGGCTGCTGTCCCTTCCACCATGAAAAAACACCCTCCTTTCACGTAGAGCAGGACAAGCAGTTTTTCAAATGCTTTGGCTGCGGCGAGGGCGGAAACGCCGTCCATTTCATGATGAAGATCGAGAACCTGCCCTATATCGACGCCGTGCGCAAGCTGGCCGACATGGCGGGCATGGAGATGCCGCAGGAAGAAAACGACGGGAAGAGCCGCATGCTGCGCCAGCGTCTTCTGGCGCTCAACAAGGATGCTGCCCGATATTATTACGACACCCTCACGGGAGAGGGCGGCGGGGAAGCCCGCGCCTATCTGCAAAAGCGCAATATTTCCGTCCAGACCGCCGTGCGCTTTGGCTTGGGCTATGCCGACGAGAGCTGGGACGGCCTGATCCGCGCCATGCGGGCAAAGGGGTATACCGACCAGGAACTGGAGACCGCACGTCTGGCCGCACGGGGGAAAAAGGGCAATCTGTACTGCTTTTTCCGGGATCGGATCATGTTTCCCATCATCGACATCCGGGGCGATGTTGTGGCCTTTGGCGGGCGGATCCTCCACGGAGACGGGGACGGACGCAAATATGTCAACAGCCCGGACACCCCGGTCTACAGCAAAAGCCGCACCCTCTACGCCCTCAACCTCGCAAAAAAAACCAAGGCCACCAAATTTATCCTGTGCGAGGGCAATGTGGACGTGATCGCCCTGCATCAGGCGGGCTTTGACAGTGCGGTGGCCTCCTGCGGGACGGCCTTTACCGCCGACCAGGCGCGTCTGCTGAGCAAATACACCGGCGAGGTGGTCATCTGTTATGACGCCGATGCCGCCGGACAAAAGGCCACCGAAAAGGCCATCGACATTCTCAAGAACAACGGCCTTGCCGTGCGGGTGCTCCGTCTTCCGCCCCGGCGGGACGCCATGGGAAAGATCATCTACAACGACGACGGCACCCCGGCAAAGGTGGATCCCGACGACTTCATCCGTCTCAGCGGCGCCGACGCCTTTCGCACACTGCTGGACAAGCCCCAGACCGACGGACAGTATCGCATGGGCGAGATCCGGCAGAAGTATTCCGACCTGACCGACGACCGTCAGCGCATCGCCTACCTCAAGGAGACGGTGGACTATGTGGCTACCATCCCTTCGGCGGTGGAGCGGGAGATCTATGCCCGCACTGCGGCCGAGCAGGCGGGCGTCTCGGCAGAAAGCGTGCTCCACGAGGCAAGCCGGGCGAGAAGCAATCGAGCCAAACGGCAGGAAAAGCAGCTCCAGCAGGATGCACTGCAGCCTGTCCGCCTGCACCAGCCCCGGGATTATACCCTCCGCGCCACCGATCCCGCCTCTGCCGCCGCAGAGGAGCAGCTGATTTCTGCCGTCCTGGGGGATGAGGAGCTGCTTGCCTATGCGGCAGACCGCATCTCGCCCGAGGCCTTTTCCTCCGCTTTTTTGGGCAGAGTTTTTTCCAAAGCGCTGGAGCGGCAGAACGAAGGCCTTGCGGTCAATTCCGCCACGGCGCTTTCCGGACTGGAGCCAAACGAGGCGGCGTGGCTCTCCCAGATCCTTTCTTCCCCGGTGAAAAGCCGGACGGATCACAGCGAGCTGATGACCTATATCGATACAATAAACAATCAATATAAAAAAAGAACTGCTTCGCCCGACGACCTGTCGATTTTGCAGGACGCCCTTCGGCGCAAGCAAGCCAAGGAGGTATGAACGTGGCAGATCAGGAAAACAAAGCCCCCAACAAGCAGCAGGTGCTGCACGAGCTGCTGGAGTTCGGAAAGAAAAACGGCAAGATCACCATGAAGGAGATCAACAACGCCATCGACGAGCTGGAGCTGGATGCCGATCAGCAGGACAAGTTCTACGCCGCTCTCGACAAGATGGGCGTGGAGATCGCCATGGACGAGGAGGATATGATCGACGATCTTCCTGCCCTGGATGACGAGCATTTTGACGACGTGGAGGAGGTCACCGAGGACGAGATCAACGAGACCTTCGCCATGGCCGACGGACTTGCCATCGACGACCCGGTGCGCATGTATCTGAAGGAGATCGGCAAGGTGGATCTGCTCACTCCGGAGGAGGAGATCGAGCTGGCCAAGAAGATGCTGGAGGGCGACGAGACCGCCAAAAAGCGCCTGGCCGAGGCCAACCTCCGTCTGGTGGTCTCCATAGCAAAGCGCTATGTGGGCCGCGGCATGCAGTTCCTCGATCTCATCCAGGAGGGCAACCTGGGCCTGATCAAGGCGGTGGAGAAGTTCGACCACACCAAGGGCTACAAGTTCTCCACCTACGCCACCTGGTGGATCCGCCAGGCCATC
>CADBTM010000047.1 GCA_902797555.1 Oscillospiraceae bacterium | reverse complement strand
TGTTTTATTCATTATACCATTCCTGACCGGCACGTCAATTATCTTGAGTTCAAACGGGAGGGAGGCGCTTCCTTACGAAGTGCCTCCCTCGGGGCTTTTTCTTTTATTTCATCTTTTTCAGCTCGGACACGGCGAAGGGGACGGAGATAAAGACCGTCAGCACGTCGGCGCAGGCCTGGGTGATCTCCACACCGGTGAGGCCGAAGAGCGTGGGCAGGATCAGGATCAGCGGGATAAAGAAGATGCCGCTGCGGGCGGAGGAGGTGATGGACGCCTTGACGCCCTTTCCGGTGGATTGGAGCATCATGTTGGTGATCACCGTAAAGGCCAGCAGCGGAAGCGCCGCAGCCTGCCACCGCAGAGCAGTCTTGCCCACGGCGATCACCTGGGGGTCGTCCCGGAACCAGCCGATGATGGACGGGGCAAAGCACAGGCAAAGCGCCGCCATGACCAGCAAAAACATCGTCCCGTATTTGACGCAGAAGAAATAGCCCTCCCGCACCCGGTTTTTCTTGTTCGCGCCGTAATTGAAGGCGCACACCGGCTGATACCCCTGTCCAAAGCCGATGAGGGCGCTGGAAACAAACATCATCACCCGGGTGGTGACGCTCATTCCGGCGATGGCGGCGTCGCCGTAAACGCCCGCCGCCCGGTTGAGCAGCACGGTGGCCACGGCGGCCAGACCCTGACGGAACAGGGCGGGCATGCCCCCGTTGACGATCTCCAGCAAAAAGTGCCCGTTCAGCCGCACGTTGGACAGCTTCGGACGGATGTTTCCGCCCCGGGTGGTGCCGATCAACAGCACGCAAAAGCTGATCATCTGACCGCAGACCGTGGCCAGCGCCGCACCGGCGACCCCCATGTGAAAGCCGAAAATGAGCAGCGGATCCAGCCCGATATTGAGCACCGCGCCGCACAGCAGCCCCACCATGGCATAGGTGGCGCTGCCCTGAAAGCGCAGCTGATTGTTGATGACAAACTGCCCCATCACAAAGGGCGCGCCGATGACGATGATGCGCAGATAGGCCAGCGTATCGGCCATGGTGCTTTCGCTCGCTCCCAAAAATGCGGCCAGCGGCCGGAGAAAGAGCAGGGAGAGTACCGTCATCGCGCCGCCCAGAATGAGCGCCAGCGCCAGACCGGTGGAGGCCATTTCCTCCGCCTCCCTGCGATCCCCCGCGCCCAGTCTGCGGGAAAGATAGTTGGCCGAGCCCTGTCCGCAGAAAAAGCCCAGCGCCTGAATGACGGCCATCACCGAAAAGGCAAGCCCCACGGCGGCAGTGGCCTCGGTGGAGATCCGCCCCACAAAGAAGGTGTCTGCGGCATTATAGATGGCGGTGACCAGCATGCTGATGATGGTGGGCACGGACAGCCGCAGGATGAGCTGGGGCACAGGGGTCTCGGTGAGATCCCGGTAGCGGGCTTCGGCGGCCTGTTTTTTCTTTTCATCTTCGTACAAGGGACATCCCTCCCGGCTGATTTCGCAGCTTTTTTATCAGTATAGCATACCCTTTTGCCGTCCCGCAAGAAGGCTTGGACAAAAAAAGATCCTCAGAGGTTCTCTGAGGATCTTTGTGCTTTCGGTTCAGATCTGGAATCTGCCCTTCATGACGGCCTTGCCGTCCCGGACGGCTTCCCTGCCCTTTGCCAGCAGGTGCACCACGCGGCAATCCTTGCCCAGCACAAGCAGGTCGGCGTCGGCGCCCTTGACGATGCTGCCCTTCTTTCCGGCCTGTCCGATCAGACGGGCGGGGTTTTCGGTAAAGAACATCAGCGCCGTCTCCAGCGGCAGGCCCTCCCGATAGAGCATCCGATGCAGCTCCTGGAGCAGGGTGACGCTGGTGGAGTAGGTCAGTCCGATGCATTCGCCCTTGTCGTTGAAGGTGGGCTGGCTGCCTCCCGCGTCCGAGCTCATGGTGATGCGGGTGACCGCTGCGCCCTGACGAAGAGCGCTGCACAGCGCGGCGGTGGTGCCTGCCTCGTTTTCGGGCAGGTCGGCGGTAAAGTCGATGTATCCGCCCCGCTTGTTCAGCCGGACGGCGTCGGCGACCAGCTCGGGCGAGCGGCAGCAATGGGTGGGCAGGAAGTTCTGCGCAGGCACCTCGGAATGCTCCAGTGCCCAGAAGATCTCGTCCATCCGATGCTCGTGGGCGCCCATATGGATGGTGACAAAGCCCGGCTTGCCGGAGATCATGCCGCCGATGCGGGCCTCCGAGCCCATGCGCGCCAGCTCCTGTCCGGTGACGGCCGAGCCGCGGTGGTCGGCAAGGGCGGTCTTGACGCCGATGACCTTGTCAATGAGGGCGATATCCTTTTCCACATCGCCGAACAGGGTCTTGGTGGGGACGCGGTAGTTGCCCGTCAGCATCCATGTGGACAGGCCCTCCTCCTCCAGTGCGCGCACCTTGAAGAGCAGGTTTTCCAGCCCGCGGGAGATGCCGTCGGTGCCCAGCAGACCCACCACAGAGGTGACGCCGTTGAGGGTAAAGTCGGTGAGCTGCAGCTCGGGCGTGCGGGAAGCAGGCCCCTGCTCTCCCCCGCCGCCGGTGACGTGGGTGTGGATGTCCAGCAGACCGGGGCAGACGATAGCGCCCTCCATGTCCCGAACGGTGATCTGCGGTGCGGAGAGCCACGCGCCCAGATCGTTGCCGATCTCGGCGATGACGCCTCCTTCGATAAGGATGTCCTTCCGTCCAAGATGCCTTGGGGCGTATATATCACAGTTTTTCCAAAGTGTCAGCATAGAGCCTCCTTGTAAAGCTGTATAGAATTCCGTTTATTCCTGAATCGTATTTTCCGTTTGGTCGGTAATAAAGAAATTGCTGACTTCCTTTTCTTCCTCCAGAATATCCTGGAAGCGGGGTCCCAGCAGATACGCGATGCAGGAGGCCAGCGCATTGATCAGACTGATGGTGGTGCACTGCGAGTTGTAGAAAAACCGGGTGGCGGTGCGGCAGAGGAACACGCTGGCGTCGGGGACGGCGGCGGGAGACTCCATACTGTCGGTGATGGTGATCATCCGGATGCCCCGATACCGGCAAAAGCTCACCAGGTTTTCCGTGGGCTGGTGGTACGGCGGGAAGGAAAGGAAGATGACCCAGTCCTTTTTGCCCAGTCTGGCCAGAGCCGACTGGATGGAATCGCTGTTTGCGATCTGATAGCTGGTGCACTTGATGCGCAAAAAGTTGAGACGGTAGGAGAGATAGTCGGCAAACAGGAAGGATGCGTCGTGGGCAAACACTGCCACCTCTCCCGCCTCCAACAAGCCCTGGGCACAGGAGAGCAGCGCTTCCCGTTCCAGGCCGCTGAGCATGCTGCGCATATTATAGATGTCGTCCTCGCAGGCGGCGGTGATCACGTCCAGCGGATCGGCCATATCCAGCGCCGTCCCCTCTGAAGAAAAGGCGGTCGGCGAGGCAAGGCGAAGCTGCTCGCTGTTATAGTCCCGCAGCACCTGCTTGAGCTCCACAAAACTCTCAAGACCCAGCGCCTTGCACAGCCGCAGCACAGAAACCTCGGAGGCGCCCGCCCGGGCGCTCAATTCCTTTAATGAAAGATATGCCGCCTCGTCGGGCGCGCTGAGAATATATTCTACGATAGAGCGCTGCTTTGCCGTCAGTGTGTCCCTGTTTTGGAACAGTTCCTCCAGCTTTGTCATTGTCTTCCCCCAAAATAAAGTGTTTACTTTATTCTACCGGATTGCAGTGAGAAAATCAACCCCTGTTTGCCAAAGATAATTCGGTAAAATTGACGAAAATTCTATGAATAAATATCGCATTCTAAACAAAATCCATTTTTCATGAAAGTTTTTACTTTACTTTTGATGGTCGGTATGGTAGCATATGTTTAACCATAAAAAGGTTTTTGGGAATGCAAATTCCGCACAATGACGAAAAGGAGTGTTCTGACATGAAGAAACACATCGCCCTTCTGTTGGCTGTCGTCATGCTGGCAGGTATGCTGGCTGGCTGCGGTCAGGGAAGCACTACTCCATCTACGACTCCGGTGGCCACCGGACAAGCCGATCCCAACGCGACCTATCTGAAGGAGTATAAATCCACCTTCTCTTCCCCCATCACCACCATGAATCCCTACACCACCTCCGGTACGTCAGATTATATCTTTATCTCCAATCTGGTGGACGGACTGATCGAAACCGACCGCTACGGCCGCGCCGTGGGCAGTCTGGCCGAGACCTGGGAGCACAACGACGACTACAGCCAGTGGACCTTCCATCTGCGGCAGGGCGTCAAGTGGGTGGACTGCACCGGCGCCGAGACCCAGTATGAAGTGACTGCCGACGACTTTGTCAGCGGCATCCGCTATGTGGCCGATCCCGCCCACACCGCCAGCTCCTTCAGCACCATCCGCAGCGTCATCAACGGTCTGTACGATTACTACTATCTGCTGGTAGACGTGGACGACGGCACCGAGACCTCCATGACCCGTGAGCAGGCCTTGGCCACCTTTGACGAGACCGTGGGCGTCAAGGCTCTGGACAAATACACCGTGCAGTACACGCTGGCAGGCTCCTATCCCTACTTCCTCAGCTATGCCCAGCTGGATCTGCTGCTCCCCGTCAATCAGGAGTTCCTGGACACGGTGGGCGACGAGTACGGCATCGCAAAGGAAAAGATGCTGTACAACGGCGGCTATTATATCTCCCAGTGGGATCTGGACAAGATGGTGGTGCTCAGCAAGAACGAGCACTACTGGGATCTGGAGCACCTGACCGTGGACACCCTTAGCTGGGAATATGTCTCCGACGGTATCTCCAGCCTGGAGATGTTCGAGCGCGGCAACATCACCTCCACCTCCCTCTCCTCTGAGGAAGTGGCCAGCGTCCGCGGCTCTGAGTGGGCCGATTACGTCTATCTGTCTGAGAAGACCGTGACCACCTACTGGTATTCCTTCAACTTTGCCACCGAGAACCCCGAGCTGGCTGCCGCCGTGCAGAATGAGAACTTCCGCAAGGCCATCTTTACCGCCATCGATGCGGTGACCATCTCCGCCATCTGGGAGCCCAATGATCCCGCCTTCTTCTGCCGCTTCACCCTGCTGCCCGAAAACTGCATGTTCGATGAGAACGGCAAGGATTACACCGATTACGACGCGCTCAAGTCCTTTAAGGGTACCGATCCCTTCAACGCTGAGACCGCCAGAGGCTATATGGAGCAGGCCGTCAAGGAGCTGTGCGAGGCGGACGGCGTCACCCTGAAGGGCGTCACTCCCGGCGAAGTGGATATGCTGCCCATCACTCAGTTCCACTCCGACGGCAAGCTGCCCATCGACATCGTCTATTCCTCCGGCAGCTCGGACAGCGAGATGAAAAAGGCCACTCTGGTCAAGCAGATGCTGGAGACCTATCTGGGCACCGATTATGTCAACGTGATCCTGGGCTACTCCTCCAACAGCTTCAGCGCCGACGTGTACGATCTGGGCAACTGGGATCTGCTGGACGACAGCTACGGCTTCCGCTATGCCGACCCCTCCGCCAACCTGGACCGCTGCACCTCCGACTATGACATCACCGAGAGCAGCTACGATATTCCCGAGTTTGACGCCATGATCGCAAAGGCCACCGCGCTTTACAACATCAACGAGCGCTATGAGGCCTATGCCGAGGCCGAGGCTTATCTGCTGGAGCATGCTTATATCAAGCCCTATATGTCCGGCGGCGGCTCCTACAACATGACCCGCATCGTGCCCTACACCGTGCCCGGCGGCTATTTCGGAATGGCGCGCTATAAGATGAAGGGCGCTCTCATCCGGGAGAACCCCGTCACTGCTGCGGAATATGCGGCACTGACCGAAGCATACAACAACGAAAAGGCAGCTCTCTCCAACTAATCCGCTGCTGCAACCGAAGGGGGACGGCGCAATGCCGTCCCCTCTGTAACTTCCGAAAAGCGAGGTAAAACATGAGACGCTATCTGTTATCCAAGCTGGGTCAGGCCATCGTCACCATCATACTGGTGATGCTGGTGGTCTTTACCCTGCTGCGTTTTATGCCCACAGCGGGCTACTTCTCCAAGGAACAGTGGAAAGACATGACGGAAGTGGA
>CADBTM010000046.1 GCA_902797555.1 Oscillospiraceae bacterium | reverse complement strand
GTGCCGCCCAGCATGTTGCTCCACTGGTCGTCGCCGCCGAACTGCATGTTGCAGCCCTCGTGCTGGAACAGGTAGTAAAAGTCGTAGGACTGCATGATCATGTAGTTGAACTCAAAGAAGGACAAGCCCTTCTCCATCCGCTGCTTGTAGCATTCCGCCCGCAGCATGTTGTTGACCGAAAAGCAGGTACCCACTTCGCGCAGCAGCTCGATATAGTTAAGCTGGAGCAGCCAGTCGGCGTTGTTGACCATCTTTGCCTTGCCCTCGCCGAACTCGATAAACTTTTCCATCTGCTTGCGGAAGCATTCGGCGTTGTGGTCGATGTCCTCTCTCGTCAGCATCTTGCGCATATCCGTCCGGCCGCTGGGATCGCCGATGAGGGTGGTGCCGCCGCCGATGAGGGCGATGGGCTGGTTGCCCGCCTGCTGCAGCCGCTTCATCAGGGTGAGCGCCATAAAATGTCCCGCCGTCA
The DNA here is from genome assembly GCA_902797555.1 of Oscillospiraceae bacterium. GTDB lineage: Bacteria > Bacillota > Clostridia > Oscillospirales > Butyricicoccaceae > UBA4644. The sequence goes on along the minus strand of CADBTM010000046.1, from coordinate 9,005 downwards.
GGCTGTCCGCCGTACAGTCAAAGCCGATGTAAAACCGCGCCTTGCCGTTGTTTACCATCTCGCGGATGTGCTCTTCGTCGGTGACCTGGGCGATCAGGCCGCGGGCCTTGAGTTCTTCATAAATTTGCATGTTCGTTTTCCTCCAAAGTCTATTTTCATTATTTTTTCCAAAAGAAAAAGTCCTCTGCATGCTGCAGAGGACGACAAAACTGCCGTGGTACCACCTCAGTTTACGGGCATACGCCCGCCTCACACGCGCGGTAACGGGCGCACCCGCGGCCGCCTACCCCCGCAAACGGGCTCGGAGCCGGGCTCACGGCTGTATTCCCCAGCGGGCGCTTTGCCTGCTTTCACCTGCCGCAGGCTCTCTGAAAAGACGCAAGATGGGTACTTGTGCCGGTCATTGCCGTTTTCATAGCCGTATTATAGCCGATGTTTTCCGGGATGTCAAGCGTTCCGGCTCTTCTTGTAGGCTTCGGCCTGCTGCAAAAGCTCTCTCGCCCCGTCCAGCGTGGCCTGGGTGACGTGGAGACCGGCATTCATCCGGGCGATCTCCCGGATGCGGCCTTCCTCATCCAGCAGCTGCGCGCTGGTAAAGGTGCGTCCATCCTCGCTGAACTTTGCCACATAATACTGCCAGTCGGCCAGACAGGCGATCTGCGGCAGATGGGTGACGCACAGCACCTGCCGCCCCCGGGCGATGGCATACAGCTTTTCTCCCACACGGCTGGCCGCCCGGCCGGACACGCCTGCGTCCACCTCGTCAAAGACCGAGGTGACCCCCTGCTCCCCTGCGGAGAGCACGTTTTTCATGGCCAGCATGATGCGGGATAGCTCGCCGCCGGAGGCCACCTTGCTGAGGGGCTTCAAATCCTCGCCGGCGTTGGCCGACAGCAAAAACCGCACCTGATCGGTGCCCTTTTTGGTAAAGCGCGCCTGCCCCTCCTGACGGAGATCGTCGATCTCCACCCCAAAGCGGGCGTTTTTCAGGTCGAGGTCGGCCAGCTCCTTCCGAATGCGTTGGGAGAGGGTATCCCCCGCCTGCTTTCTCAGGGCGTGCAGCCTGCCCGCCGCCTCGTAAAGCTCCGCCCTCTGGACAGCATATTGCTCCTTGAGCTCGTCCAGGCTGTCGTCCACATTTTCCAGCGCATGATATTCCGCCTCCAGCGCGGAGAGATGCTCCTCCAGGCCGTCGGCCTCCACGCCGTATTTGACGCACAGGCGGCTGATGCGCTCCAGACGTTCCTCGGTTTCCTCCAGCTTTTGCGGGGCAAAATCGGCCTGACGGCGCACCTCCGCCACCTCGGAAGAAAGCTCCTGCGCCAGCACGGAAAGCTCCCGTGCCTTGCGCTCCAAGCCCTCGGCGGCAGCAGAAAACTGCGCGCTGCGGGCAAGCGCCTTTGCCGCCTGCGCCAGCAGCGCGGCGGCTCCCTCCCGCTCCTCCTCTCCGTCCAGCAGAGAGGAGGCTTCATCCACGCCGTCGGCGATCTTTTCCCCGCTGCGCAGCTGCGCCCGCAGGGAAATCAGTTCGTCCTGTTCGCCGGGACGGACGGCGGCCTGCCGGAGCTCGTCGATCTGACGGGGCAGCAGCGAAAGCCGCTTTTCCCGCTCGGCGGCGCTCATGCGCAGCGCCTTCATCCGACGGTTGAGATGAAGGAGGGACTCGTACCCCTCCAGATAAGTCCCGATCTCGCCTTCCAGACCGCCAAAGGCGTCCAGATAGTCGATGTGCAGCTGCTCGTTCATCAGATGCAGTCCGTCATGCTGTCCGTAGATGCTCACCAGTCCCTCCCCCAGCGTTTTGAGCATGGCAAGGGTGGCGGGCTGGCCGTTGATCCGGCAGGCATTGCGCCCGTCCAGATAGATCTCCCGGCGCAGGATAAGGGTGTCGGTCTCCCCGATCCCCAGCTCCCGGGCGATCCGGAGGGTTTCGGGAGACAGCGTATCAAACTCGGCGGTGACGCAAGCGCGGCTCTCGCCGGTGCGGATAAGCTCCCGGCTCACTCTCCCGCCCAGAATGGCGTTGAGCGCGTCGATGATGATGGATTTGCCCGCGCCGGTTTCGCCGGACAGCACCGAAAGACCGGGCTGAAAGCTCAGCTCGGCTCGCTGGATGACAGCGATGTTTTCGATGAGAAGACTGCGCAGCATATTCGTTTACAGAAGCATTCCGGAGACCATCTCGCAGAACTGCTCGGCGTCCTCATTGGTGCGCAGGATGATGAGGATATTGTCGTCGCCGGCCAGCGTGCCCACGATGTCCTTGATCTTCATGGCGTCGATGGCGGCAGCGGCGGCGTTGGCCATACCCACCAGCGTTTTGAGCACCACCAGATTCTGCGCCCGATCCACCTTGACCACGCACTCCCGGAAGATGTTTTTCAGCCGTGCCATATGGGTGGCCGAACCGCTCTGGTCAGGGGTGGAATACTGATAGCCGCCCGAATGAGAAGCGACCTTGATGAGGCGCAGCTCCTTGATATCGCGGGAAATGGTGGCCTGAGTGGTGTTGAAGCCACGCTCCCGCAGGTATTCGGACAGCTCCTCCTGCGTTTTGATCTCATTGTCGGAGATGATCTCCAGGATGGCGGCCTGACGTTTGAACTTCATTTTCTTCTCCCTCTATTCTCTCTTGAATTGAAACGTTCTGATTCAGATGCGGTCAGAGAGCTTTTGCCGGATGATTTCGTAAAAGCCCCGGCCCTTGATGCGCAAAAGCGAAAAGATGCGCTCGGATTTGCGGAGGATGACCCGATCCCCTTCGTGGAGCTCGTAGGTGTCGCCGTCGGGGGAAAGGAACACCGAATGGGCGCGGCAATCGGGCAGAATGGTCACCTCGCTGTCGGCGCTGATGACAAAGCTCTGCACCGTCAGCGAATGGGGACAGATGGGGGTGACGCTGAGGCACTGGCTGGAGGGCGCCATAATGGGGCCGCCCGCCGCCAGAGAATAAGCCGTGGAGCCGGTGGGCGTGGCGATGATGACGCCGTCGCCGCTGAAGGAAAAGACCTCCTGTCCGTCCACGACAACCGCCATCTGGATCTCCCGGTTGAAAAAGCCCTTTGCCACCACGCCGTCGTTGAGCGCCACCGAGGAAAAGACGGTCTCTCCGGCGCTGTTCTGCACGGTGATGTCCAGCATGATGCGGTCATCCAGCGTAAAGTTGTCTTCCTTTACTTGCCGTACCAATCTTAATTCATTTGGCTCGATCTCACTCATAAAGCCCACAGTGCCGCAGTTGACGCCCAAAACCGGCTTGCCATACTGCGACGCCGGCTTTGCCGTGCGGAGGATCGTGCCGTCGCCGCCCACAACCATGATAAAATCACACACGGGATAGATCTCCTCCTCCGCTGTAAAGCGGACGGCGGAAAAGTCCAGATCGCTGTCGGCGGTGAGCTGCTCCCGAAACTCCTCCGCCACCATGACGATAAAGTCCTCCTGCAGCAGATAATCGATGAGCTCCCGGCTCACCCGCACCGCGTTGGGCTTGAGCGGATTGGGCTGTACCATCACTTTTTTCATAGCGACACTTCCTTTTTGCTATGGCGAAGCGCCTGCTCCGCCAGCTCGTCCGGCCGGATGACGGCGGCAGTGCCGCTTTTGCCCAGCCAAGCCAGATATTCCACATTTCCGTCCCCGCCCCGGATGGGAGAGGGGATCAGTCCCTTGAGGATCATCCCGTTCTGCGCGAAAAAGTCCAGCATTTCCCCCAAAACCCGTTTGTGCGTCCGCACGTCCTTTACCAGGCCGCCCCGGCCGACGGCGGCGCGCCCCGCCTCAAACTGGGGCTTGATAAGCGCAACACCCTCGCCCTCGGGCGGAAGCAGTGCCATCACCCCGGGCAGCACCAGCCGCAGAGAGATAAAGCTCACGTCGCACACAAACAGGTCGGGCGTTTCATCCAGCATCTCCGCCCGCAGCGCGCGGGCGTCGGTCTGCTGCAGATCGCGGACGCGGGGATCGTGCCGGAGCGCTTCCGCCAGCTGATCTTTCCCCACGTCCACCGCATAGACGGTCTTTGCGCCGCGCTCCAGGGCGATCTGGGTAAAGCCTCCCGTGGAGGCGCCAATATCCAGAACGGTTTTGTCCCGCAGGTCGATGGAAAAAACGTCCAGCGCACCCTCCAGCTTGTGGGCGGCGCGGCTGACCAGACGGGCTTCCGCCTCGTCCACCTGCAGGTCGTCGGCTGCGGAAACGGGCTGTGCCGGCTTGCGGGCGGGGATGCCGTTGACCAGCACCTTGCCCTGCAGGATCAGCTCCTTTGCCCGGTCTCGGCCGCCCACCATGCCCCGCTGTACCAGCAGGGCGTCCAAGCGCATCTCATCACTCACGGAGCAGCTCCTCCGCAGCGTCGCAGACGGCTTTTGCGTCGATATTGCAAAGCCTGTAAAGTTCTTCTACTTTTCCATGAGGAACAAAGCGGTCGCCCAGATTCAGCAGCCGCAGCGGGCGGCAGATGCCGTTTTCCTCCAAAAGCTGGGCAATGTGCTGTCCCAGACAGCCCTGCCGGACGCAGTCCTCCAGCACGATCACACAGCGGCACGCCCGGGCGGCATCCAACAGGATCTCCCTTTGGGGCAGACGCAGATCGTTGAGCTTGACCACCCGCAGGGCGATTCCCCGCTCCCGCAGGGTCTTTTGAGCGGCAAGCGCTTCGTTGATCAGAATGCCGTAGGTGAACAGACACACGTCCGCCCCATCGGTGAGCACCGCGGCGGGGCGGTCAAAGGTATTGTCGGTAAAGCTGCCCTCCCGCCCTCTGGGATAGCGGATGGCGATCGGTTTATTTTGAGAGAGCGCGGACTGTATCGCCGCTTCCAACTCGGAAAAGCTGGAGGGCGACAGGATTCCCACACCGGGCACGGTGCGCAGATATAGCACGTCAAAGGCGCCCTGATGGGTCTCGCCGTCGGCGCCCACCAGACCTGCCCGGTCAACGGCAAAAACCACCGGCTGGGCAGAGATGGCCACGTCGTGGATCAGCTGGTCATAGCCTCGCTGCAAAAAGGTGGAATAGACGGCGCACACCGGGCGCATGCCCCGGGCGGCCAGACCGGCGCTCATGGCAACGGCATGCTCCTCGGCGATGCCCACGTCAAAAAACCGGTCGGGGTACTGCTCGGAAAACCGGCTGAGTCCCGTTCCCGCTGTCATGGCGGCAGTGACGGCACACACCCGGGCATCTTTTTCGGCCAGCGCGCACAGCGTCTCACCCAGCACGGCGGAAAAATCGTCCAGCCCGCTTTGCCGCAGCTTGCCTGTGGCGATATCAAAGGCGGATACCCCATGAAAGACACTGGGGCTTTGCTCGGAGGGCAGATAGCCCTTGCCCTTGACGGTTTTGAGATGCACCACCACCGGGCGGTTCCGCTTTTTCGCCTGCTCCAGCAGACCGCACACCACCGAAATATCGTGTCCGTCGGCCGGTCCCAAGTATTCAAATCCCATCAGCTCAAAGATGGTCTCCTTGAGGATGGCCACACGCAGCCAGTCCTTGATGCCGGTGATGGCGCCCACCAGCGGCTTGCCCCCGGGCAGACCCATCAGGGCGGCGCGGGTTTTTTCCTTGGCACGGAAATAGCGTTTTTTCAGTCGGATGGCCGACAGCCGCTTTGCCAGTCCTCCCACGTTGGGGCTGATGGACATATCGTTGTCGTTGAATACCACGATGAGAGGCAGACCGGACTGACCGGCATCGTTGAGCGCCTCATAGGCCATGCCCCCGGTGAGGGCGCCGTCGCCGATGACGCAGACGGTGGCGGAGTCCTCGCCCCGCAGCTTTTTGGCCCGCGCCATGCCCAGCGCCACCGACATCGACGACGAGGCATGGCCGGAAACGGCGGCGTCATATTCGCTCTCGTCCGGACGGAGAAAGCCGCTGAGGCCGCCCCGCTGCCGCAGGGTGTCAAAGCGATCCTGTCTGCCGGTGAGCATTTTATGCACATAGGACTGATGTCCTACATCAAACAAAATATCGTCCTTCGGTGCGGAAAACATCCGGTGGATGGCCACCGTCAGCTCCACCGCGCCCAGATTGGACGCCAGATGTCCCCCTGTGCGGGAGACGTGGGCGATGAGAAATTCCCGGATCTGACTGCACAGCGCTTCCAGCTCGTCCTGCCGGAGCTTTTTTACGTCCTCCGGGGTGTGGATCCCCTCCAGCAACGGATACTGCTGCACGGTCATCCCCCCTTTCTCCTGTTCTATGTCAATGATCGCGCCCGGCCAGCCAGCAGGCCAGTTCGATCAAGGCCTGCCCGTCGGTAAAGTGTCCCGCCGCCTCCACGGCGGCGCGGGTGAGGGCGTCTATCTTTTTCTCGCAGGCCTCTTTTCCGTAGAGGCTGACGAAGGTACATTTTTCCTTTTGGGCATCGCTGCCCGTCTGTTTGCCCAGGGTCTTTGCGTCGCCGATGACGTCCAGCAGATCGTCCCGGATCTGAAAGGCCAGCCCCACCGCCTGGGCATATTGCTCGGCGCGGGCGACAGCGGTCTCATCCGCCCCGGCCAGCAGGCATCCGCCCACACAGGCGGCGCGGAGCAGAGCCCCCGTTTTGAGGGCGATCATCTCCAGCTGCTCCTCCTCCGAGGCGGTTTTGCCCTCCAGAGCGAGATCCTGCACCTGACCTCCGATCATGCCGTACACGCCGCTGCACCGGGCGATATACCGGGCGCAGGCCACTGCCCGCTCTGAGGGGACGGCGGTTTGCTCCAGCATGACCTCAAAGGCGCGGTTGAGCAGCGCATCCCCCGCCAGCGTGGCCAGCGCCTCGCCGTACACCTTGTGGTTGGACAGCCGTCCCCGGCGATAGTCGTCGTCATCCATGCAGGGCAGATCGTCGTGGATGAGGGAATAGGTGTGGATCATCTCCAGCCCGCAGGCAAAGGGCAGCGCGTCGACAGGGTTGCCGCCGCACAGGCGGTAAAACTCCATCAACAGCGCAGGACGCAGGCGCTTTCCCCCGTCCAGAAGGCTGTATCGGCAGGCGGAAAAGATGGCGCTCTGCCGGCAGGCCTCCATGGGAAACAGGCGGTCGAGGGAGGCTTCGATCCCATCCCCATACCGGGTCAGCAGATCGGCGCTCATTCGCCGGCCTCCGCAGGGTCAAAGTCCTGTTCGTCGGCAGTGCCGTTTTTGACCGTGAGCAGCTTGACCTGCTGCTGTGCCTCGTCCAGCGCTTTGGTACAGTCACCGATCAGCTTTGCGCCCTCCTGAAAGAGAGCCATGCTCTCCTCCAGCGGAGCGTCGCCCCGCTCCAGCGCGTGGACGATCTGTTCCAGCCGTTCCATTTTTTGTTCAAAGGTTGCTTTTTCTTCCATGCTTATTCCTCCCCGGTTTGTTCCACGGTGCAGCGGAGCTGCCCCTCGCTGAGGCGGACGCGCACCTGCTGTCCCGGCTGAACGGCGCTTGCCGTGCGGATCACACCGCCCGATGCATCGGTGACCAGCGCATAGCCGCGCCCCAGCACCTTGAGGGGACTGAGGGCGTCCAGCCGTGCGGCGCAAGAGCTCAGGCGCTGACGCTCGGTCTGAAGCAGCGCCGTTCCGCACCGCTCCCACCGCTGACGCAGCAGGTCGAGCAGCAGTTCCTTTTGTCCCAGCACGGCATCGGGCGACTGCATCACCCGGCTGTCGGACAGGCGCTTCAGCCGTAGGCTTGCGGAGGAAAGGGTCTGTTCCGCCGAGGCGGTCAGCCGCTTTTGCTGCTGCATCAGACGAAGCCGCAGCTCATTCTGATCCTTGACCGCCAGCTCGGCGGCGTTGGAGGGGGTGGCCGCCCGCAGGTCGGCCACAAAGTCGGATATGGTCACGTCGGGCTCGTGCCCCACGGCAGAGATCACCGGCGTGCGGCAGCGGAAGATGGCCTTGGCCACCGCTTCTTCATTGAATGCCCACAGATCCTCCATCGAGCCGCCGCCCCGCCCGGTGAGGATCACGTCGGCAAGATCGTTCTGATCCACATAGTCCAGCATGGCGGCGATTTCCTCCGCCGCCCCCTCGCCCTGCACCTTGACGGGGCACACCAGCACCTTTGCCATCGGCCAGCGGCGTCCGAGGATGCGGATCATATCCCGCACGGCCGCTCCCGTGGGAGAGGTGACCAGCGCCACCCTGTCGGGAAAGGCGGGGATGGGCTTTTTATACTCGGCGTCAAAATAACCCTGCGCCTCCAGACGGCGCTTGAGCTGTTCAAAGGCGACTGCCAGATCGCCCACCCCGTCGGGCTGCATATGACTTACATAAATCTGGTATTGTCCGCTTTTGGGAAAGAGGCTGACCCGACCGGTGAGGATGACCTTCATCCCGCTCTCCGGACGAAAGCGCAGACGCGCCGCGTCCGAACGGAACATGACGCAGGAGATCACCGCGCCGTCGTCCTTCAGGGTGAAATAGTGATGTCCGGAGGAGTGCATTTTATAATTGGACAGCTCGCCCCGGACGCACACCTGACTGAGGATCTCGTCCCGGTCCAAAAGCATTTTGATGTATTGGGTCACCTGGGTGACCGTAATGGGCTGCAATGCCATTTACGTTTCCCTCATGGACGCCAGCACGGCCACGCCGACGGCGTTGTCGCCGCCCAAGCCGTATCTGGCAAAATACACGTCTTTTTCCTTTGCAAAGCGCTCCTGCACCAGCGAGCACACCGAGACGCCTCCGGCAATGAGCACAGGGACATTCTCCCCTGCCCGGGCCTGACGGGTGGCCTTGCAGATCGCGTCGGCCACGGTGAGCAGCACATAGCGGCACACATCGTCGCCGCTTTTGCCCTCCTTCAGGCGGGCTTCAAATTGGTTTTGCACACCGGAAAAGGAAAACCGGCTGTCCTTCACCCGGACGGCAAAGCGCTCGTCCCAGGTGGAGCGCAGGGCGGCCTGCTCCACATAGCTTCCCGCGGGAAAGGGCATGCCCAAAAGGACGCCCGCCCGGTCGATGAGCTGACCCGCCGAGATGTCGGTGGTGCCGCCGATGATCTCCTCCCGGATGATGCGTTCCGCCGAGGG
>CADBTM010000045.1 GCA_902797555.1 Oscillospiraceae bacterium | reverse complement strand
TCAGGTGCGTGCCTTTGCGGGGAACTTCCTTGTGGTGGTTCGCGCGCTGACCTATCTGCTCACTTTGGGCAGAGAGGGCATCCCCGAGGCTGCGGAAAACGCGGTGCTCAACGCCAACTACCTGATGCACGCCATGAAGGGCACCTTCACGCCCGCCTTCGACCGGGTCTGCATGCACGAGTTCGTGCTGGATCTGGGCGAGTTCAAGAAGGCCACTGGCGTGTCCGCCCTGGACGTGGCCAAGTGCCTCATCGACTACGGCATGCATCCGCCTACCATGTACTTTCCCCTGATCGTCCACGAGGCGCTGATGCTGGAGCCCACCGAGACCGAGAGCAAGGAGACACTGGACTGGGCCGCCGACGTGTTCCGTCAGCTGTACGAGCTGGGCTTCAAGGATCCCGAGTATATGCACAACTCCCCCCACAACGCCCCCATCGGCCGGCCCGATGAGGTCCAGGCCGCCCGCCATCCCATCGTCCGCTGGCAGAAGGGATGATCCGGCAGCTGAAGCTGTTCCGGGGCGAGGGACACGATCCCTACCGGAACCTGGCGGTGGAGCAGCGTCTGCTGGAGACAGTGGAGGAGGGCTGCTGCGTCCTCTACTTATGGCAGAACGAGGACACCGTGGTGATCGGCCGCAACCAGAACGCCTGGAAGGAGTGCCGCACCACGAAGCTGCAGAGAGACGGCGGACATCTGGCCCGCCGTCTCTCCGGCGGCGGTGCCGTGTTTCACGATTTGGGGAACCTGAACTTTACCTTCCTGTGCCGGGACGAGGACTACGACCTGGGCCGGCAGCTCTCCGTCATCGCCGAGGCCTGCCGGGCTCTGGGCGTGGAGACGGAGCGCTCCGGCCGCAACGACCTGCTGGCGGACGGCCGGAAATTCTCCGGCAGCGCCTTCTATCACCATGACGGACGGTCCTACCACCACGGCACTCTGCTGGTGAACGCGAACATGGACGCCATGGCCCGCTATCTCCGCCCCTCCCCGGCCAAGCTGGCCGCCAAGGGGGTGGACTCCGTCCGCGCCCGGGTGGTGAACCTGTCGGAGCTGCGGCCGGACCTCACCGTGGAAACTCTGGCCGGACAGCTACCGTCGGCCTTTTCCCGGGTCTACGGCCTCCCGGCGGAGGCCATGACCGCCGGCGAGCTGGACGGCACCGCCGTGGACGCCCTCACCGAGCGCAACCGCAGCTGGGTGTGGCTCTTCGGAGCACCCCTGCCCTGCCAGTTCTCCTGCCAGGACCGGTTTCCCTGGGGTGAGATCCAGGTGAATCTGCAGGTGGACCGGGGCCTGGTCACCGGCGTGGCCGTTTTCAGCGACGCCATGGACTGGTCCCTGGGCCGGCAGCTGGAGGAGGCCCTGACGGGCTCCCCCTTCACTCTCCCGGACCTGCGGCGGCGGGTAGCCGCCTGCGATTTCGACGGCCGGGAGGACGTGATCGCCCTGCTGGAACGGCAGGATATCTGACTGTGCTGCCGCCCGGCGCGGCAGATTGGAGAAAACTATGAACGACTATCAACTCATCGTCATCGGCGCCGGTCCCGGCGGCTACACCGCCGCCCTCCGGGCCGCCAGGCTGGGCCTGAAGACCGCCGTGGTGGAGAGCCGGGAGGCCGGCGGCACCTGCCTCAACCGGGGCTGCGTGCCCACCAAGACCCTGCTCCACGCCTCCGAGGTCTATCACAACGCCAAAAACGGCGCCGCCATCGGCATCCACACCGAGGACATCCGCCCCGACGTGGAGGAGATCTTCGCCTATAAGCGCCGTATCTCCCAGACCCTGTCCGCCGGGGTGGAGAGCCTGCTCAAGGGCGCCAAGGTGCCCTTGCTCCGGGGTACGGCGCAGATCACCGCCCCCCACACTGTGGTGGTGACGGCCGCCGACGGCAGCAAAACCACCTATACCTCCGACAGCATCCTGGCGGCCACCGGCTCCGTGCCGGCCCGGCCCCCTATCCCCGGTCTGGACCTGCCCGGCGTCATGACCTCCGACGAGCTGCTGGAGGGTGCCGACCACCTGTATCGCTCCATCGTCATCATCGGCGGCGGCGTGATCGGCGTGGAGTTCGCCACCTTCTATGCCGAGCTGGGCTGCGAGGTCACCATCATCGAGGGTCTGGACCGCCTGATGCCCACTCTGGACCGGGAGCTGGGCCAGAACCTGGCAATGATCCTGAAGAAGCAGAACGTGAAGGTCTTCACGGGCTCCATGGTCCAGAACGTGGAGCGGGGCGAGGACGGTCTCACCGTCAACTTCACCGCCAAGGGCACGGCCAGCGCCGTCACCGGCGAGGTCGTGCTGTGCGCCATCGGCCGCCGGCCCTACTGCGAGGGTCTGTTCGCTGAGGGGCTGGTGCCCAGGATGAACGGCCGCTCCCTGTGGGTGGACGAGAACTACCAGACCAGCATTCCCGGCGTTTATGCCATCGGCGACGTGTCCGCCCGGATCCAGCTGGCTCACATGGCTGCCGCCCAGGGTACCGCCTGTGTGGAGGCTCTGGCCGGCGTGGAAAACCACGTGGACATGAACGTGGTGCCCAGCTGCATCTACTGCCGTCCGGAGATTGCCGTGGTGGGCATGACGGACGCCGAGGCCAAGGCCGCCGGCATCCCGGCGAAGGTGGGCAAGTGCGTCATGGGCGGCAACGCCCGCACCCTCATCGCCGACCCCGGCCGCAGCTTCATGAAGATCGTAGCCCACGCCGAGACCGGCGAGCTCCTGGGCGCCCATCTCATGTGCCCCAGCAGCACCGACATGATCTCCCAGATCAGCGAGGCCATGGCCAACCACATGACCGCGGAGCAGCTGCTGCTGGCCATGCGGCCCCACCCCACCTTCGAGGAGGCCCTCACCGAGGCGCTGACCGACCTGATGAACAAACTGGCCAAGTGACTTTTTGCAGAAAAAACCGGAGGATACAGGCCGTATCCTCCGGTTTTTCGCACTATATTCGGTTTATTTGTCCGCTTCGGCCTTGACTGCCTCGGTCCGGGCGTAGGAGAAGCCGTTGCCCCTGACCTCGTTGATCTCGGTGATGGTCAGGAAGGCCCGGGGATCAATGCGGTGGACGCAGGACTCCACCTTGTGGAGCTTCCGCTTGGGGATCACGCACAGCAGCGCGTCGGTCTCGTCGCCCAGATAGCCGGTCTGGATCTTGATGCGGGTGACGCCGGCGTTGGCCTCGGTCAGCAGGGACTGGCGCACCTCATCCGGCTTGCCGGACACGATGAACAGCTGGGTCTGGCTCTGGCCGATCATCAGCACCCGGTTCATCACCATCATCTCGATCATCAGCGCCACAATACTGTAGATCACGTTCTGCATATCGATGAAAAGGAAGGACACCACCAGTACGCCCACGTCAAAGACGGTGATCACCGTGGTCACCGGCACCGCCGTCAGCTTGTTGAGGATGATGCCCAGCTCGTCGCTGCCGCCGGTGGAGCCGCCGCCGCGGATCACCAGCCCAATGCCCACACCCGCCAGGATGCCGGCGCAGGCAATACGGACCATGGTGTCTTCGATCTGGGGCGGCGCCCAGGGCAGCAGGTCCAGTAACTTCAGACACACAGGGTAGAGCATGGAGCTCAGGGCCGTGTAGATGAGGAACTGCTTGCCCACCACGATGGCGCCGGTAATCATCAGCACCAGGTTGATGGCGAACACCGTCAGTGCCGTGTCGATGGACAGCACCCGGTACAGGATCAGCGCCACGCCGGTGGCGCCGCCGATCATCAGGTCGTCGGGGATATAGAAAAACTTGATGGCTATGGATACGATCACGTTGCCCAGCAACAGATACACCCCGTTGCGCAGCAGGCGCAGCCAGTCCACCCGGCCCTCTCTCTTGATCATGTGCTTACCCTCCCGGTCGATTGCTTTCCGTAAAATTCACCAAATATCATTATACCGCAAAACGATTCCCCGCGCAACCGGAAAAGGGGGAAAAAGCGCCGTCCTCCGGAGAGGGGACGGCGCTTTTTGTCGGTTCGAATCGGTTTGTCAGATCTCCATGTCCAGCAGGTAGGAGGACAGGCCCTTGCCATGCATATCCACGGACAGGGAGCGAGTCACGCCGCCGCCCAAGGCGGCGTACATGACGAAGTTCAAGGCGCAGATGTTGGGCAGTTCGTAGCGGACGACCTCGCCCTTGACGATGCCCTTGAAGTGCTCCTTCACCCGCTCGGGGGTGACCTTCTCCTTGAGCATCTCGAAGTCCTTCGGATCATAGGCGATCAGGGACACGTTGGAGATGTTGCCCTTGTCGCCGGTGCGGCTGTGGGCGATTTCCCAGAGTTTCATAGCTGTACTCGCTCCTTTCTCAGACGGTGTAGACCTGCACGGCGGGATGGACGTCGTTCCGGTCGATCAGGATGGAAGCCACGGAGACGATCTCGCGGGTGCGCTTCACAGCGCCACAGCCGCCGGCGGGGCCGTTGGTATACAGGGCCTCCACCTCGTTGGGGACCAGATCGGCGATGGCCTTGGTCTTTGCCCGTCCGGCCACACGCACACGCACCTCGGAGGGCTCGTTGTACGTATAGTCGGGGTTCCAATACAGGCTGTTGCAGCCGATGAGGTCAAACTTCATCTCGTCAAACTGGCCGGGAGCCACCAGCTCCAGCCGCTCCTTGACGATTTCGAGAGCCTGCTTTGCGCGCTCGAGGCAGCCGGGTCCGCCATAGCTGATCTCGCCGTCGCCGATGAAGCAGTCTTTATAGCCGATGGAGCACTTGAAAGTCTGGGTACGGGGCTTGCCGGTGGCGCCGGTGACGACCACCTTGTCCTTGCCGTCCTGCACAAACTTGACCTGCTTGAAGTTGGCCACCACGTCGGGGGTGATGTAGTTTTCGGGATCGTGGATCTCGTAGCAGATCTGCTCGGAACAGGTGTCGGGGGTGACCAGACCGCCCGAGCCCTCTACCTTGGTGACAAAGAAGCTGCCGTCCTCGCTCACTTCCACCAGCGGGAAGCCCAGATGTCCCACGCCGGGGACGTCCTTTTTGCCCGGCTCGGCGTAATAGCCGCCGGTGACCTGTCCGCCGCATTCCAGCAGATGGCCCACCATGGTGCCCTTGCCCAGAAGATCCCAGTCATCTTCCTTCCAGCCGAACTCGTGAATCATGGGAGCCATAAAGATGGCGGGGTCGGAGACGCGGCCGGTGATGACCACGTCGGCGCCCTGCTCCAGCGCCTTGACGATGCCCTCCACGCCCATATAGGCGTTGGCGGAGACGATCTTGCCGGGGAGCTCCTTGAGGGGACGGTGATTCTCCCACACCTCGGTCTCGGCATAGCGGTCGATGATGGGCAGGATGTCGTCGCCCTCGACGCAGGCGATCTTCATGCCGTTCAGGCCGTGCTTGCGGGCGATCTCGATGCACTTCTGCGCGGCGGCGGCGGGGTTGGCCGAGCCCATGTTGGTGATGATCTTTACCTTGTGCTTCCAAGCCAGAGGCAGCGCCTTTTCCATGCGGTATTCCAGCAGACCGTTATAGCCCTTGGTGGGATCCTTGAGCTTGGCCTCCTGGCCGATGGCGATGGTGCGCTCGGCAAGGCACTCATAGCTGATATAATCCAGATTTCCCTTTTCGATCAGTTCGAGGGAAGGCTCCAGACGGTCGCCGGCATATCCGGCGCCGGAGCCGATGCGGATCGTTTTCATGGCAGAAAATCCTTTCTTGTGATGTGTTTATATTGGGATCAGATGCGGATGCCGCCGGTGACCAGCGCAACCAACAGCATGACGATGGTGACGCAGAAGGCCAGCGGGATGGTTTTTTTCTGATGCTCGCCCAGGTCGACGCCGGCCAGGCCCAGCAGCAGGAAGGTGGCGGGGGTCAGCGGGGACACGGGGAAGCCGGTGGTCATCTGACCGAGGATGGCGGCGCGGCCCACGTTGACGGCCTCCACGCCAAAGCCGGCGGCAGTCTGACCGAGGACGGGCAGCACGCCGTAATAGAAGGAATCGGGGTCAAACAGCAGGGATGCGGGCATGGAGATCACACCGGTGATCACGGGGAAGAACTTGCCCATGGAGGCGGGAATCAGGCTGGTGAGGGCGGTGGCCATCTGGGTGATCATGCCGGTGCCCTTCATGATGCCGGTGAAGCAGCCTGCGGCAAACAGCACCGAGCACATCATCAGAGCGCTCTTGGCGTGGGCGTCCACACGGGCCTTGGTTTCCTTGACGTTGGGATAGTTGATGAGGGTGGCCAGCACATAGAAGAACATGAAGACCACAGCGGGAGCAAAGCCGGAGAACAGCAGGGAGACAATGGCCAGAATGATCAGGCAGATGTTGACCCAGAACAGCTTGGGACGGAGGAGGGCCTTCTGCTCGTCGGTGAGCTCGGCCTCCACATACTTTGCCGCAGTGGATTTGACGTCGCCGATGCGGCGCTTTTCCGCAGAGCCCAGCAGGAAGGCGATGGCCAGAACAGCCACCAGACCCACCAGAACAGCGGGCAGCACCGGGCGGAACAGGTCGTTGACTTCCATCGTAAAGGCTGTCGCGGCGCGGATGGTGGGGCCGCCCCAGGGCAGGATGTTCATGGTACCTGCGGACAGGGCGACGATGGAGGCCAGCGTGGTGCGGCGCATGCCCAGCGCGTCATACAGCGGCACCAGAGGCGGCACGCAGATCAGGAAGGTGACGGCGCCCGAACCGTCCAGATGGACGATCATGGCAAGAATGGCGGTGCCGATGGCGACCTTTACGGGGTCGGAGCCCATCAGGCCGGTGATCCCCTTGATGATGGGGCGGAACGTGCCCGCATCGGTGAGGATGCCGAAGAACAGGATGGAGAAAATGAACATCACGCCGGTGGCGGCCACCGAGCCGATGCCCTTGGCTCCGGTGATGTATCCGCCCAGAGCCTTGATGTTGGCCATCACGTTGACCACGCCGGGCGCATTTTCAGGATCGGTGACGATGAAAAAGCTGGCGATGATGCCGGTGATGATGGGGATGATGATGAGCGCGACGGTGGGAGAGAGCTTCTTTGCCATGATCAGCACGACCATAGCGACGACGGTGACAAAGCCGAGAATTGCCAGAGCTGTTGTCATACAGGTTCCTCCTTCTTTTTACGGTTTCCCGTTTTAGTTGTTAATATTTTATCATTAGCGTTTACAATTCGTCAACATTTTCCCCTTCCGATCTTCTGGAACACCGGGTATATCCGTGCAAAAAAGTCTTTGAAATCAATGGGTTTCTTTATTTCCAGAAAACAAAAACAAGTTTCCGGATTTTCGGAAACTTGTTTTCTCAGTTACAGCTCTCTGTCCTTGAGCTTTTCGTACAGGCTGGAGAGGGAAATGCCCAGCTCGGCGGCTGCGGCACGCTTGCCCTTCAGATCCGAGCCGTAGTGCTCCAGCGTCCGGCGCACCTCCTCCCGCTCAAAGCGGCGTACCCGCTGATACAGCGGCGTGGTGTCCCGGGGAAGATCCCGGTCGCCGATGTTTTCCGGCAGGCTATCCCGGGAGATCACGCCCTCCGGAGAAAGGTAGGCGGAAAACTCCAGCACGTTGCGCAGCTCCCGGATGTTGCCCGGCCAGTCGTGACGCATCAGCTGCTCCAGCGCGTCGTCGGTGACGGTGATCTCCCGCTTGAGGGTGGTGGAAACGTCCGCAAGGATCTGCGCCGTCAGCGCGGGAATGTCCTCCAGCCGCTCCCGCAGAGGCGGCAGGTGGATGTGGAAGGTGTTCAGCCGGTAATAGAGGTCGGGACGGAATCTGCCCTCCCGGATGTATTGCATCAGGTCGGCGTTGCTGGCGGCGATGATGCGCACGTCCACCGGGATCTCCTCTACCCCGCCCACCGGGCGGATGGTGTGCTCCTGCAGCGCGCGCAGCAGCTTGGACTGGGTCTGCATATCCATCTCGGAGATCTCGTCCAAAAAGACGGTGCCCCCCTTGGCGGCCTCAAACAGTCCGATCTTGCCGCCCTCCTTTGCCCCGGGAAAGGCACCGTCCACATAGCCGAACAGCTCGGAGCCCAGCGTCTCCTGCTGGAAGGTGGCGCAGTTGATGGCGGTGAACACTCTTCCCGCCCGGGAGGACGCGTTGTGAATGGCCTGGGCATAGACGTCCTTGCCCGCGCCGCTCTCCGAGGTGAGCAGGATGGGTGCTTCGCTGCCCGCCACCCGCTGGGCAAAGCGCTTGCATTCGGCCGACGCCGTCCCGCAGGCCACCACCTGATCAAAGGTGAACCGGGCGCCCGCCGCCTTGTTCACCCGGCGCAGCAGCTTCTGGCTGCGCTCCTCCATGTCGTTGAGCATGGCGCGGAATGCGGTGGCCTCCTCCATAAAGGTGACGATGGAGATGCCGCCCGCCAGCTCCCCGTGGAGATAGATCGGGTACATATTGACAAAATAGATGGTGTCGATCTCCTTGCGCACCGACTGGAGGATGGGCTTGCCGGTCTCCAGTACCTGCGGCAGCTGTGCCCCCGGGCGGAGATCCTTCAGGCGGTAACCCGCAATTTCGCCGATATCGGCGCCCGCCTCCTGATTGAGAAAGCGGCGATAGGCCAGATTGCCGAAAACGATGATTCCTTCCCTGTCGATGATCAAAACGCCTTCGCACATGCCGTTGAAAATGTCCTTTGCCTCCTGCGGAAGATACATCCTTGCCCGCCTCCGTCCAAAACACATTATTTCATAATAGTAGTATACAGAAGATCGGAACGCCCTTCAACCCCCAATTTCCAAGATTTCGGAAAAAACCGTTGAAATCCGCGGAATCTTTGTAACAGGTTATTTACAATTCCCGTTTTTTGTTTTATACTGATATCGTTCCAAATACGGCACAGCCGCAAACCAAAAAAAGGAGTGTTCCCAATATGAAAAAATCTCCGGTCGTTACCATCGTCGCCATCGGCATCGGCGCGGCTCTGTTCTTTGTGCTCGGCCGCTTTGTCGCCATTCCCAGCCCGGTGCCCAACACCAACATCTCCGTCCAATACGGTCTGCTGGCCTTTATGGCCGGTCTGTTCGGACCGATCGCCGGTCTGCTCATCGCCTTTATCGGCCATGCCCTCATCGACTTCAGCTATGGCTGGGGCGTGTGGTGGAGCTGGGTCATCGCCTCCGGCTGCGCCGGCTTTATCATGGGTCTGGCTGCCAGAAAGCTTGCCCTCGGCCGCAGCGATTTTGACGGAAAGCAGATCGTCCGCTTCAACATCTATCAGATCATCGCCCATCTGGCCGCTTGGGTGGTCATCGCCCCCGTGCTGGATATCCTGATCTATCAGGAGCCCTCCGACAAGGTGTTTGTGCAGGGTCTGGTGGCCGCGCTGGTCAACATCGTCACCACCGCCATCATCGGCACACTGCTGGCGCTGGGCTATTCCAAGACCAAACCCAAGAGCGGCAGCCTGAAAAAGGAAGACTGAACCGTCTGTCATCCCGACCTGATGGAGAGAGAGGATCCTTCTCTCTCCTTTCTTTCATTTTGACCATCCGGAGGAACAACCGTGAAACAACCGGTCATACAATTCAAGAATTTCGGCTTTCGCTATGACGCCCAGGCCGAGCCGACCCTTTATGATATCGATCTGACCATCTATGAAGGGGAAAAGGTCCTCATCTGCGGCCCGTCGGGCTGCGGCAAGTCCACGCTGGTGCACTGCATCCACGGTCTGCTCCCCGCCTCCTATGAGGGCAAGGCCACCGGAGAGCTGCTTCTGGACGGCAAGTCCTACACCGATCTGGACGTGTTTTCCCTCTCCAAGATCGTGGGCACCGTGCTGCAGGATTCCGACGGGCAGTTTGTCGGGCTGACGGTGGGCGAGGACATCGCCTTTGCGCTGGAAAACGACCGCATCCCCTTGGACGAAATGCGCCGCCGGGTGGAGGAGACCGCCCGACGGGTGGGCATGGAGCGCTTTCTCAAGCACGCTCCCCACGAGCTGTCCGGCGGACAAAAGCAGCGCGTTTCCCTGGCGGGCGTCATGGTGGACGACGTCAAGGTGCTGCTCTTTGACGAGCCGCTGGCCAATCTGGATCCCGCCACCGGAAAAACCACCATCGAGCTCATCGACGACATTCATCGGGACACGGGCAACACCGTCCTTATCGTAGAGCACCGTCTGGAAGACGTGCTTCACCGGGATGTGGATCGGGTCATCCTGATGGCAAACGGACGGATCGTGGCCGATCTCTGCCCGGACGAGCTGCTTTCCTCCGACCTTTTGCGGGAAAACGGCATCCGTGAGCCGCTGTACGTCACCGCCCTCAAATATGCCGGCGTGTCCATCACCCCCGACAAGCACCCCGGCCGCATCGAGCGGCTGACGCTGGACGGGGACGACACCGAAAAGGTGCAGACATGGTTCCGCAGCGTGCCCCCTCCCCCGCCCCGGCCGCCGAAAGAGACCCTTCTGGAAGCCAAGGGGATCACCTTTTCCTATCCCAACGGCAAGCAGGCGCTGTCTGACATCGATTTTTCGGTGGAGCAGGGCGAGATGATGGCCATCGTAGGGCGCAACGGCGCGGGCAAGTCCACCTTTTCCAAGCTGATCTGCGGGTTCGAGCGTCCCCAAAAGGGCACCATTGCCCTGGCGGGACGGGATCTGTCCGGCGACAGCATCAAGGAGCGGGCGGATCACATCGGCTATGTCATGCAGAATCCCAACCAGATGATCTCCAAAACCATGATCGCCGAGGAGGTGGGTCTGGGTCTGACCATGCGGGGCGTCCCCGCCGACGAGGTGGATCGCCGGGTGCAGGAAACCCTGCAGATCTGCGGGCTGTATCCCTTCCGCAGCTGGCCGATCAGCGCCCTCAGCTTTGGCCAGAAAAAGCGTGTCACCGTGGCCTCCATCCTGTCCATGCGTCCCGAGATCATCATTCTGGACGAGCCCACGGCGGGACAGGATTTCCGTCACTACACCGAGATCATGGAATTTCTTTCCGACCTCAACCGGGCGGGAGTCACCATCATCCTCATCACCCACGATATGCACCTGATGCTGGAATACTGCACCCGGGCGGTGGTCTTTACCGAGGGGCAAAAGGTGGCTGACGGGACGTGCGAAGCCATCCTCACCGACCGGGAGGTGGTGGAAAAGGCCAGTCTGAAGGAGACCTCTCTTTCCCAGCTTGCCCGCAAATGCGGCATTCCTTCCGAGGCTGAGTTCGTCCGCCGCTTTATCGAATATGACCGGGAGGTGCGGCAAAAATGACCAATCTGTTCAATTATATCGACCGTCCCTCCCCCATCCACCGGCTGACGGGCGCCACCAAGTTTGCCTGTCTGCTGCTGTGGACGCTGGCCGCCATGACCACCTTTGACACCCGCCTGCTGGCGGCGCTGCCCGTGGGCGCGATCCTTTTGTTTTTCGTGTCCCGGATCCGGCTGAAGGACGTCAAGGTGATGTTCTGGTTTTCCTTTGTCTTTATGATCCTCAACAATCTGCTGATCTACGCCTTTTCCCCCGAGCACGGCGTGGAGATCTACGGCGCCCGTCATGTGATCTGGGAGGGGATCGGACGGTATACCCTCACCCGGGAGCAGCTGTTCTATCACCTCAACGTCATTCTGAAATACTGGGCGACC
>CADBTM010000044.1 GCA_902797555.1 Oscillospiraceae bacterium | reverse complement strand
GCATGATGCCGTCGTCGGCTGCCACGACCAGGATGGCGATATCCGTCACCTGCGCGCCGCGGGCGCGCATGGAGGTGAAGGCGGCGTGGCCCGGCGTGTCGAGGAAGGTGATCTCCTTGCCGTCGATGCTGACGCGGTAGGCGCCGATGTGCTGGGTGATGCCGCCGGCCTCGCCTGCGGTGACGTTGGTTTTGCGGATGGCGTCCAGAAGGGAGGTCTTGCCGTGGTCCACGTGACCCATGACCACCACCACGGGGGCGCGGGGCACCAGATCCTTATCCTCGTCCTCCCGCTCGTCAAAGAGGCGTTCCTCGATGGTGACCACCACTTCTTTTTCGGGGACGGCGCCCAGCTCCATGGCCACCAGAGAGGCGGTGTCATAGTCGATATTCTGGGATACGTTGGCCAGCACGCCCAGCTTCATCAGCTGCTTGATGACCTCGGCGGCCGTCTTTTTCAGACGGGAGGCCAGCTCGCCCACGGCGATCTCCTCGGGGATGAGCACCTTGAGGGGCTGCTTTTTGATCTGCGCCTGCTGTTCCAGACGGCGCATCTTTTCCTGCTCCTCCTGACGCTTTTTCGAGCTCATCTGAGGACGGCGCTGATCCTTTTTGACCAGCTTTTGCTTGTTGCCCTGATTCTGATTGAAGCGGCCGGCCTGCTGGGGCACCAGGGTGTCCAGACGCTCGTCGTATTTGGCAATGTTGACGCTGTTGCCCCGGGTGTCCACATAGTGGCGCTTGTTGCTCTTGTCGTCGCCCTGAGCGGCGGCCTTTTCCTCCGCCTTTTTCTCAGGAGGCGTATACTGCAGGGTCTGACCCTGCGGACGGGCCTGAGCGGGCTTTTTGGGCTGCTTGGGCTGCTGCTGTGCCGCAGGCTGCTGGGCGGCAGGCTTTTTGTCCTGCGCCGCAGGCTGCTCCGGCTTTTCCTTCTTGGAGTTTTGCCGGATCAGATCTTCCTTGGCCTTTTCCTCGGCGCGGATGCGGGCGGCGGCCTCCTCCTGCTGCTTTTTGATGCGATCCTCCGCCGCCTGCTGACGCTGACGGGCGGCCTGGGCCGCGGTGGCGCGGACGTCCTCCAGCGAGCTCACCTGACGGGTCTGAGTCAGGTAGTCAAACAGCATGGCCGCCTCGTCCGGCGTGATGCTTTGGGAGGGCTTGTAATTCATGCCCATCTTGGCCAAATCGGCGGTGAGCTCCTTTCCGGCCAGGTCAAAGTCCTTTGCCAGTTCTGAGATTTTGATCTTGGTGATAGTTGCCATAACTCAGTTCCCCCTTCTTCCGGTGACGCGCGTATTCTTACGTGTGGCCCTTCCGGCGCCGGATGTGCCGGACGACCTCCGCCGCACTGCGGCGGGCTTTGCGGCGGTACGGGCATGCGCGCCGCCCTTGACTGCCCCCGTCGGGGGCTGAGGTTCTTTCTTGCGAAGCTTTTTTTCCTTGCGTTTCTTTTCCCGCTCGAGGCGCGCGTTCAGCGCCTCGGCGATCTCTTCTTTTCCCAGCCGCCGGCAAAGGGACAGGGCAAAGCCGGTGTCCAGCACAGCCATGGCGGCGCATTCCCTGATGCCCAGCGCCTCGCCCAGACGGGCTTTGGTCTCGTCCAGGCGGATCAGCGGGATCTCCCGATCGCCCAGAGCGTTTTGCAGACCGTCCCGGGTGTTTTTGGAGGCGTCAGCCGCCGTGAGCAGCAGCCGCGCATCGCCCATCCTTGCGGCGTCGTAGGCGTCCTCCGCGCCGACGGCAAGGGCCTTTGCCCGGCGCATCAGGCCGAGAAAGCCCAGATCGGATTCTGTCATACGCCGTCCTCCTTCATCTGTGCCCGCAGGACGTCATAGACCTCCGGGGTGATCTCCACGCCCAGCTCCCGGGAGAGGGCGCGGGTTTTGACCGCCTTTTCCAGACAGTCCAGACTGCGGCAGATGTAGGCGCCGCGGCCGGAAAGCTTGCCTCTGCCGTCATAGACCGCCTGACCCTCCGGCGTGCGCACCACCCGGGCAAGCTGGGGTTTTTCCTTATGTGCCCGACATGCCACGCACTGACGGATCGGGATCTTTTTCGGCATGAAATCAACTCCTAAATTGAGATAAATGCGTTACTTCGCCTGAGAGGCGGGCTTGATATCGATCTTAAAGCCGGTGAGCTTTGCGGCGAGACGGGCGTTCTGGCCCTCCTTGCCGATGGCGAGGGAGAGCTGGTCGTCGGGGACGACCACGGTGCACGACTTGCCGTCCTCCTTCATCTGGACGGAGATC
>CADBTM010000043.1 GCA_902797555.1 Oscillospiraceae bacterium | reverse complement strand
GGCGAGCCCGGCGTCGGCAAGACCGCCATCGTCGAGGGCCTCGCGCAGCGCATCGTGCGCGGCGACGCCCCCGAGGGGCTCAAGGACCGCACCGTCTTCGCGCTCGACATGACGGCCCTGATGGCCGGCGCGAAGTACCGCGGCGAGTTCGAGGAGCGCCTCAAGGCCGTCCTCAACGAGATCAAGGCCGCGGAGGGCCGCATCCTGCTCTTCATCGACGAAATCCACACCATCGTCGGCGCCGGCAAGACCGAGGGCTCGTCCGACGCCGCCAACATGCTCAAGCCCATGCTCGCACGCGGCGAGCTGCACTGCATCGGCGCCACCACCATCTCCGAGTACCGCAAGTACGTCGAGAAGGACGCCGCCCTGGAGCGCCGCTTCCAGCCCGTCATGGTCGACCCGCCGAACGTGGAGGACACCATCTCCATCCTCCGCGGCCTGAAGGAGCGGTACGAGGTCTATCACGGCGTCAAGATCCAGGATCAGGCCCTCATCGCCGCCGCCACTTTGTCCAACCGTTACATCACCGACCGGTTTTTGCCCGACAAGGCCATCGATCTGGTGGACGAGGCCTGCGCCCTCATCCGCACGGAGATGGACTCCATGCCCTCCGAGCTGGACGAGATCAACCGCAAGATCATGCAGTACGAGATCGAGGAAACCGCACTGAAAAAGGAGACCGACCGTCTGGCGCAGGAGCACCTCAAGGAGCTGCAGAAGGAGCTGGCCGACCTGCGGGATCGCTTTAAGAGCATGAAGGCCAAATGGGAAAACGAGAAGGCCGCCATCGGCAAGGTGCAAAAGCTGCGGGAGGAGATCGAGCAGGTGTCCGCCCAACTGGAAAAGGCGGAGAGCGAATATGACCTCAACCGCGCCGCCGAGCTGAAATACGGCCGTCTGCCCGAGCTGCAAAAGCGTCTGCGGGAGGAGGAGCGCATCGCCGAAGAGACCGAGCAAAACGCCACCCTTCTGCGGGACAAGGTCACCGAGGGCGAGATCGCCCGCATCGTCGCCCGTTGGACGGGTATCCCGGTGGCAAAGCTGATGGAGGGCGAGCGGGAAAAGCTGCTCCATCTGGACGACATCCTGCACAAGCGGGTGGTGGGTCAGGACGACGCGGTACAGCGGGTCACCGACGCCATTCTCCGCTCCCGTGCGGGCATTCAGGATCCCGACAAGCCCATCGGCTCCTTCCTCTTCCTCGGTCCCACCGGCGTGGGCAAAACCGAGCTGGCCAAGGCGCTGGCCGAAGCCCTTTTTGACGACGAAAAGGCCATGGTGCGCATCGATATGAGCGAATATATGGAGAAATACAGCGTCTCCCGCCTCATCGGAGCCCCTCCCGGATATGTGGGCTACGATCAGGGCGGACAGCTCACCGAGGCAGTGCGCCGCAGACCCTACAGCGTGGTGCTGTTTGACGAGGTGGAAAAAGCCCATCCCGACGTGTTCAACGTGCTGCTGCAGGTGCTGGACGACGGGCGGATCACCGACAGTCAGGGCAGGACGGTGGACTTTAAAAACACCATCATCATCCTCACCTCCAACCTGGGCAGCCCGGTGATCCTCGACGGCATCGGCGCCGACGGCGAGCTGCGGCAGGAGGCTAAGGATCAGGTGATGGAGCTGCTCCACCGTCAGTTCCGCCCCGAGTTCCTCAACCGTCTGGACGAGATCGTCTTCTACAAGCCGCTCACCCGGGAAAACATGTACGGCATCATCGACCTGATGCTGGGCGGCCTGCGCAAGCGTCTGGCCGACCGCCAGTTGGGTCTGGAGGTCACCGACAGCGCCAAGGAAGCCCTCATCGCGGGCGGCTATGATCCCATGTACGGCGCCCGCCCCCTGCGGAGATATCTCCAGCAGCAGGCCGAGACCCTGATCGCACGGCATATCATCGCCGACGACCCCGCTCCCGAAACCGTCCTCACGCTGGACGCCGAGGGCGGCAAGCTGGTGATCCGGTAAACAAAAAGCTTTGCCCCGCTGCCATGGCAGCGGGGCTTTGTCTTGTCAAACGCCTCTTTCGGGTGTATAATACATACAATCACATCCGATACGGAGGGAAAAACTATGCTGTTGGGACATGAAAAGGTTTCCTTTTTGCACCTGCCGACGCCGCTGGAGTATCTGCCCACGGTGTCCAGGGAGCTGGGCATCGAGCTGTACATCAAGCGGGACGATCTGACCAACCTGGGCGTGGGCGGCAACAAGCTGCGCAAGCTGGAGTATCTCCTCAAGGACGCTCAGGATCAGGGCGCCACCATGCTGCTGACGCTGGGCGGAGCCCAGACCAACCACGGCCGTCTCACCGCCGCCGTCGCCGCAAAGTTCGGAATGAAGTGCGCCATCGTCTGCGTGGACGACTATCCCGGAGAGCTGTCTGCCAACCTGCTGCTCGACCGTCTGATGGGCGCCGAGGTCATCCTCAAAAAGGACGACGGACGCCCCGAAAGCGTCCAGTTTGACGAGGTGGCCGCCTCTGTCAAGGCGCGGTACGAGGCACAGGGCGAAAAGGTGTACAGCATCCCCGTGGGAGGCTCCAACGATCTGGGCATTCTGGGCTATTACGAGTGCGCTCAGGAGATCACCGCTCAGGCCAAGGAGATGGGCATCACCGACGCCACCCTCTACGCCGCTGTGGGCAGCATCGGCACCTATATGGGTCTGTTCTGCGGACTGCGGGAGGAAAAATCGCCCCTCGGTCTGGTGGGCGTGGCCATCTCCCCCTTCCTGGATGCCAAGGAAAAACGCATCGTGGACTATTTCGGCAGCGTGAAGAAAAAATACGGCCTCACCTGCAACGCCGTCCGTGCCGACTTCCACATTGAAAAGGACTATACCCGGGGCGCCTACAACAACCCCTGCAAGGAAGTGCGGGACGCCGTCTGCTATATGGCTCGCAAGGAGGGCATCATCCTCGATCCCTGCTACACCGGAAAGGCCTTTGCCGGCATTCTGGACATGGTGCGCGAGGGCAAGATCCAAAAGGGCGCAAAGGTGATCTTCCTGCACACCGGCGGTCTGCCCGGCATCTACACCAAGCACCACCGCGTGGAGTTTGAAAAAGAGCTGATCGACGGCGTCACGATCTTGGATTGACAGAGAAAAGCAAGGGGCTTTCCCGGTTGGGAAAGCCCCTTTTTTCATTTTGTGATCGCTTCCACGATCTCCTCCGGAACGGTGACGTAGACCGCGTTCAGTCCGGGAAAGATCACCACGCCTCCGTCCAGCAGACGAAGATGGACGGACATGCCGTCCTCCAGTGTGAGATACAGGTGATACCGCTCCAGGTTGTCGTAAATGCTGAAATACTCCCCGTCGGGAAAGAGCAGCTCGTCAGTGAGGCGCACCTCGCTTTCGCACAGTGCCCGGACAAAGGCGTCCATGCTCTCGTCCACGGGCACATCCCACAGCTCGTTTTTGTTGTAGTTCCAGCTTTCCCGCGTCTCCATCTGCGCGCTTTCCACCCGGTCGGGCAGACGCAGGCGGGCGTCGTACAGGTCGGCGCCGGTGCGCAGGGTAATATCGCTGCCGCAGGTCATCAGCATGTACTGCTCGTCTGCAAAGGGCATACACAAGACGAAAGCCGGGTCATAGCCCTCCACCGTGTAAAAATCGCCCTCCACGCTGCCCGCCAGATCCACGTAGCCGTCTTTTTCCGTCCATTCGTTGATGAGGCCGGTGGCGGTACCCATCTTTTCCCCCGCCAGCGAAGCGGGGCACAGATCGCTGTGATTGGCATAAGTGCGTCCCTGCCAGATGAAAAAGGCGATCATATCGGCGGCGATCCCGCCCTTTGGCTTGCTCAGGGAATAGCGGACGGGCGGCAGATAAACGCCCCCCTCCTCCGTGGGCATGGCCTCCGCCCCTTCTGTGGGGGTCTTGTCCGGCTGGGATACGGCCTGCGCCGCGGAAGAACTCGGGTCAGCATAGCGGGAAACGCTCGTCCCCTTCTCCTGCGTATGCAGCGCCGTCCCCGCCAGCACCGCCGCCAGACAGAGGCAGGCGGCCGCTGCATAGGGCAGCCAGCGGGCGCGGGCAGGCTTCCGGAAGGAAGCCGCCTCGGAAATGTGGTCGTCCGAAAGATATCCCATGGCTTGTTCCAACAGTTCCTGTTTCATAGGTCAAAGCCCTCCTTGATGAGATCGTCCCGCAGACGCAGGCGCAGCCTGCGCAGACGGGCAGAAGCGGCGTTTTCCGAGAGTCCCAGCAGTCCAGCCGCGGTTTTCACCTCGTCGCCAAACCAATAGCGCCGGACACAGAGGACGCGATCCGTCTGCTTTTGCCGATCCAGAAAGGCGTCGATCGCCCGCCCCAGCTGTTCGGCATCCCAGTTTTCCTCGGCGGAGGGGACGGATATCGCCTCGGCCAGCTCGTCCAAGGGCAGAGTGAGGCGGCTGTCCCGCTTTTGCGCCTGACTGTCCCGCCGACGTTTTAGAGCGAGCTGACGCGCCACCTTGCAGGCATAGGCGCTCAGCGGTGCAGGCCGGGCGGGCGGAATGGCATTCCACAGCGCCAGAAGCGTATCGCTCACGCACTCCTCCGCGTCCCGCCCGTCATCCAGCAGGTTGCGGCACAGAGCAAGCAGCAGCCGCCCATACCGCGCCTCGGTCTCCGGGATGGCGCGCTCCGACCTCTGCCAAAACAAGGCGACGATGTCCCGATCCTCCATGGAGTCTCCTCCTTTCCGCTTCAACCATTCTCTACCCAAACGCAGGGGAAATATGACAAAACACCCTCCGTTTTTTTGGAGGGTGTTTTGTTTTTGGTGCCGGTGACCGGGATCGAACCGGTACGCTGTTGCCAGCACGGGATTTTAAGTCCCGGGCGTCTGCCAATTCCGCCACACCGGCAGATATTCTTTTTTATATATCCACGCAAAAGCTTCGCTTTTGCGTGGATATATACCATTACCGCCACACCGGTTGTATCTGCGGTTATCCGCCATTACCGCCACACCGGTTGTATTTGCGGTTATCCGCCAATATTGCCATACCAGATGTGCTTTTGTATTTCAAACAAGCACATCATACCATATCCGATGGGGTTTTGCAACGGGTTTTTACGCTTTGGTGATGCTGCCCAGCACCACGGGCATGGCGGCTCCGGTGGCGGCGGGCAGGTTGCCCGGACGGTCGTGCATGGTCTCGTAGGCCAGCACGGCAAAGGCCACCGCCTCCTTGCTGTCGCCGGGCAGACCGGCGTCCTCGGTGACGCCCACCCGGCTGGCGGGAAGCTCCTCCGCCAGCAGCTTGCGCAGGGCGGGATTGCGGGCGCCGCCGCCGCACAAAAGCACCTCGTCGGGCAGGGCGGGAAGATACGCGCGATAGCTTTCCCCGATGGAGCGGGCGGTAAAGGCGGTGAGGGTGGCCAGCACGTCCTCCTTGGAAAAAGCCTCCATCTCCCGGAGATACTGTCCGCAGCGCTGCACGCCGAAGAGCTCGCGTCCGGTGGATTTGGGCGGGCGGAGGGCAAAATAGGGCTCCTCAGCCATCCATTTGTCCACCAGATCCCGCCGGACGGTGCCCGCCAGCGCCAGCTTGCCGTCCAGATCGCAGCGCAGTCTGCCCTCGGTGAGCACCTCGGCCGCGCGGTCCAGCAGCATATTGCCCGGCCCCGTGTCAAAGCCAAAGGCCTCCCCTGCCCCTCCTGCGGGCAGCCAGGTCACGTTGCCGATGCCGCCCACATTCTGGACAGCGCGGCTCTTTTGGGGATCGGTGAGCAACAGAACGTCCACAAAGGGCACCAGCGGCGCCCCCTGTCCTCCCGCGGCCATATCCCGGGAGCGAAAATCGGACACCACGGTGATGCCCGTCCGCTGGGCGATGACGGCGGGATTGCCCAGCTGCAGGGTGGAGGGCACGCCCATGCCGCTGTCCGGCGGGATGTGCCACACGGTCTGCCCGTGGGAGCCGATGAAATCCACCTGATCGGGCAGCAGTCCGGCCTTGCCCACCGCCTTGAGGGCCGCCTTGGCAAAGGCCTCGCCCAAGGTGAAGTTGAGCTGGCACAGGCGATCCACCGTCCCGGTCTCGGGACGGAAGGCGGCAAAGATCTCACGCCGCAGGCTCTCGTCCAGCTCCAGCTCGGCAAAGCTCAAAAGCTCCCACTGCAGCCGGGGCGGCGCGCCCTCGATGCGGACGCAGGCGGCGTCGATGCTGTCCGCGCTGGTGCCGCACATCAGGCCGACGCCGATCATTTCACGTCCTCCGCCTTTTTGCAGGTATCCTCCTTGTCGATGGCGGAAACCAGCTCCTCCACGATGCCCTTGCGCAGGCGACCCAGCGTGCGGTTTTCTCTGCCGTTATAAACGTCGTTGGTCAGCAGGGCAAAGGCCAGCTCCCGCTCGGGATCGACCCACATGCAGGTGCCGGTAAAGCCGGTGTGGCCGAAGGTGGTGCGGGACAGGGGGAAGGAGTGGGCGTCGGTGTCCAGAATGCGCAGCTGGAAGAGGATGCCCCGGCGATCCCACCGGTTCATCTGGCGGAAGCGGATCATATCCCGGACAAAGTCGGTGGGAAGGATGCCCTCTCTGCCCTCCAGCGCGTCCAGATAGCTCTGGCCCAGCGAGGCCACGTCCCGGGCGGTGGAAAACACGCCGGCATGTCCTGCAAGGCCGCCGAAGAAATAGCTGTTTTCATCGTGCACCAGACCGTGCATGCGCATATGGCGGTACTGGCAGATCTCGGTGGGGGCGGTGTTTTCGGTCACGGCGCCGTTTTCCACCCGGCGATAGCCGGTGTTGTGCAGGCCGAGGGGACGGCACACCAGCTCGTCCACGATTTCGTCCAGACGCTTGCCCAGCTTTTCCTCCATGGCAACGCCCATCAGGATCAGTCCCAGATCGGTGTACAGCACGGTCTCCCCCGTCTGATAGGCAAAGGGCATGGTGCAGATATAGCGGATGGCGTCCTCCCGATCCTTGCAGCGCAGGTGCAGCGGCGCCCAGCCGATGCCGGAATTGTGCACCAGAATGTGCCGCCACGTCACCTTGCCTGCGTCTGCGTGACCGATGACCTCGTCGGGCTGATCCTGCAGCAGTGCGTTGGCGCTGAGGCGGATCTCCCGGTCGCCGGTGAACAGGGGGAAGCTTTTGCTCACAGGGTCGTCCAGATCGAACATGCCCTGCAGGCACAGCTTGAGAAACGCCGTCCCGGCAAACAGCTTGCTCAGCGAGGCCACGTCGTACCGGGTGTCCACCCGGGTCGGCCACGGATGCTCCGGGTCGGGCGTGCCGTAGGCGGTTTCCTTGATCAGCTTGTTGTGGTGGAAAACCGCCAGCGTGGCGGAGGGGAAGCAGCCCTGCTCGATCAGGCCTTGGATGTGCTTGTCCAGATGCTCAAAATTCACCATACTCTCGTTCCTCTCTCTATGTCGCAAATCTTACAATACTTTCCGCATGAACAGGTCGGCTCGCACCGTCCCGTCGGGATACCGCTGGGCGTCGGGCGTGACGTGCATCAGGGCAAAGCCGCTTTTTTCGTACAGGGCGATGGCTCGGTCGTTGCCCTCAGCCACGATCAGCTCCAGATACCCAAGCCCCTTTTGCCGGGCGACGCCGCTCAGCTCCTCCAGCATGGCGGTGCCGATGCCCTGTTCCCAATATTTTTTCAGGAGGCTGATGCCGATCTCGCCCCGGTGGGCTTCCCGCCGCTTTTCTCCGATGTGCAGGTGGCACATCCCGGCGATCTCGCCCTCCACCTCGCAGAGGATCATCAGCTTTTTCGGGGACTTGTTCATGTCCGCCATCCAACGCTCCTCCTCCGGAACGGTGACGTCCACCTCGTCCGCCCCCATGGAGAGAAAGTCGGTCTCCCCGCAGACGGTCTTCAGCACCTCCACCATGGATCCTGCGTCCCGGGCAGGCTCGGGCGATCGCAAAAGCGCCATTCGGCCGTCCCGCAGGCGAAGCTTTTTCGGCAAATAATACATCTACATTTCCTCCTCGTTCAGCCGTACCATATGAATATGTTCTTCCCAAACGCCCCACAAAAACTTCGTTTTTGCGGGGACCCCGCATTTTCATAGCTCCGGTCGGCGCACGCCTGCGCCTTCCTTCGCTTTCGCCGCACCCGCGGCGCGGCGCAGAAGCGCCGTAAACGGAGCACTCTGTTCAATCTTTCTCGTTCAGCCGTACCATATGAATATGCTCTTCCCAAACGCCGTTCACCTGGATATAGCTGGGCGAGCGGCCCTCCTCGTGAAAACCGCACCTTTGCGCCAGCGCCAGCGAGGGCAGGTTGCGGGGCATGACGTCCGCCTGAACCCGGTGTAGCCCCAGCCCGCGGAAGGCCAGCTCCACCATGGCGTTGACCAGCTCGCTGCCATAGCCCTGTTTTCTCAGATCGATATCGATCTTATAGGCGATCGCGCAGGAGCGCATGGCGCCCCACACGATGTTGTTGAGGGCGGCACAGCCTGCGGTGCACTGGGGGTCGTCCTTCAAAAACGCCCAATAGCGCAGCGAGCGCCCCTGCGTCGCCGCCGCCCGCTCGTCCCGAAGCATGCTCCGCTGAAAGCCGAGCGTGAGAAAATCGTCGGGAAAGGTGGGCTCCACCGGCTGGAGGGCAGCGGCGTTTTTGCGGTAAAAGGCCAGCGTATATTTCGCCAGGCCGGGCGCCGCCGGCCGCAGGATGAGCCGCTCGGTCTCCAAAACAGGCAGTCGTCCCATATGCCTCCCCTCCTCTTGTCCATCATACCACAGTTTTCTTCAAAAGAAAAGCAAAAGCGCCGCTTTCGCGGCGCTTTTCTGTGAATGAAAATGAGGATCGTTTTTTCGTTTACGCCACCGGCTCGATGCCGTGCTCGTATTGCAGCATATACAGCTTGTAGTACATGCCGCCCTTGGCCAGCAGCTCCTGATGGGTGCCCTCTTCCCGGATCTCGCCCTTGTGCATGACGATGATCTTGTCGGCGGTCTGGATGGTGGACAGGCGGTGGGCAACGATGATGGTGGTGCGTCCCTCCATCAGCTTGCCCAAAGCGTCCTGAATGAGGGCCTCGGTCTCGATGTCGATGTTGGCGGTGGCTTCATCCAGAATGAGCACCGAGGGCTGGAAGGCCAGCGTCCGGGCAAAGGACAAAAGCTGCCGCTGACCGGCGGAGAAGGCTGCGCCCCGCTCGATCACCCGGTGATCGTAGCCGCCCTCCAGATGGGAGATAAAGGGATGGGCGTTGACGTATTTGGCCGCCTCCACAACGTCGGTATCGGTGATGCTCTCCTCATTGAGGCGGATATTGCCCTTGACGTCGCCGGTGAAGAGGAAGACGTCCTGCAGCATCTGGCCGATGTTCTTACGCAGATCTTCGATCCGGATCTTGCGCACGTCCACACCGTCGATGAGGATCTGCCCCTTCTGGATGTCGTAATACCGGCAGATCAGATTCTGGATGGTGGTCTTGCCTGCGCCGGTGGCGCCGACGAAGGCCACCCGCTGACCGGGCATCACCTCAAAGGACACGTCGCGCAGCACCCATTCCTCTTCCCGGTAGGCAAACCACACGTTTTTAAACTCGATGTGTCCCTGGAAGGTGTCCATATGCACGGCCTCGGGATCGTCCTGGATCTGCGGCACGGTGTCCATCAGCCAGAAGATACGCTCGGCGGCAGCCGCGGCGCTCTGCACCACGTTGAAGTTTTCGGCCAGCTCCTGAATGGGGTCAAAGAAGCGGGTCATATACCGCTGGAAGGCGATGAGGGTGCCGGCGGTAATGACGCCGGTGACCACCAGGTTGCCGCCGAAGGCCAGCAGGATGCCCACGGAGACGATGTTGAGCAGATAAGAGGTGGGAGAATAGGTGGCAAAGCACATCAGCTGACGGATGTTGGCCTTGCGCAGCTCCTCGTTCTGGTTTTCAAACTCATCCATGGTGGGCTTTTCCGCCGTGAAGATCTGCACCACCTTCATACCGGAAACGTGCTCGGCCACAAAGGCGTTGAGCTCGGAGATGCGGGCACGGATGGCGCGGTACAGCTTTCTCGTCACCTTGGTGAAAATAAAGGTGAACACCACGATAAAGGGGATGACGGTGAAGATGGCCAGCGATAGCTGCACCTGACGCTGCAGCATGGAGATCATCACGCCCACCAGCACGAAGACCGAGCTGAGGGTGTTGACGATCACCGAGGTGAAAAACTCGTTCACCGTCTCGCAGTCGTTGGTGACGCGGGTCACCAGACGGCCGATGGGGTTGTCGTTGTAAAAGCCGATGTGCAGCCGGGTGAGGTGCTGGAAGACGTCGGTGCGCATATTGTAGATGATCTTCTGTCCCACGGTGGCCAGAATGGACACCTGCAGATAGGTGAGCACCATGATGGCGATGGAGACGACGAAATACTCCACGCCCATCAAAATGACGCCCCGCAGATCGTCCGCCCGCATTTCCTTGAGGGCAGAAAGGGAGATCCCCTCGGTGGAAACGTCCACGTATTTGCCCACGTATTGGTCGGTGGCGCGCTCGAGGATGGCGGGCTGCAGCAGCTCCAGCCGCACCACCACCAGCACGATGAGCAGCACCAGCACGAACCACCAGATAAAGGGCTTGCCGTAACGGAGGATGCGCCGTACCGTATGCCGGTTGACCGTTGCGTTGTCTTGCTTTTTCACGCTCATAACGCATACTCCTCTCTCTTCATCTTTTCCAGCAGCTGGCGGTGGTACATGTCGGCATAAATGCCGTTCTGCTCCAAAAGCTGCTGATGGTTGCCCCGCTCGGCGATCTTTCCCTCGTCGATGACGATGATCTGATCGGCGTCCTGCAGGGTGGAGATCCGGTGGGCGATGAGGATATTGGTCTTGCCCTGCCGGGTCTCGTGGAGATGCCGGAGGATCTTTTCCTCGGTGTCGGTGTCCACGGCGGAAACCGAGTCGTCCAGGATGAGGATCTCCGGCTGGAGGATGAGGGCGCGGGCGATGGCGATGCGCTGCTTCTGTCCGCCGGACAAAGAAACGCCCCGCTCGCCCACCATGGTGTCATAGCCGTCGGCAAAGTCCACGATATTGTCGTGGACGCAGGCGGCCTTGGCGGCGTTTTCCACGTCCTCCTGGGTTTTGCTCCGGTCGCCGAAGGCGATGTTGGCCGAGATGGTGTCGGAAAACAGGAAATTGTCCTGAGGGACGTAGCCGATGGCTGCACGCAGATCCTTGAGGGGGATGGTATGGATCTCCCGTCCGCCGATGAAGAGCATGCCCTTTTCCGGGTCAAAGACCCGCATCATCAGGTTGACCAGCGAGGTTTTGCCGCTGCCGGTGCGTCCCACGATGCCCAGAGTTGTTCCCTTTTCCACCCGGAAGGAGATGTGCTCCAGCACGGGCTTGTCCTCGCCGGGATAGGCAAAGGTGAGGTCTCTGGCCTCCACAGTGCCCTCAGGGATGCCCTGAGACACGGCCTCCGGGCCGTCCACGATGTCGGCCTTGGCGTTGAGGATGGTCTCCAGACGCTTCATGGAGGCGCTGCCCTGGGTCATGATATTGATGATTCTGCCGATGGCGGCCATGGGCCAC
Organism: Oscillospiraceae bacterium; assembly: GCA_902797555.1. GTDB lineage: Bacteria > Bacillota > Clostridia > Oscillospirales > Butyricicoccaceae > UBA4644. Next base: position 3,843 of record CADBTM010000043.1, on the reverse strand, counting down.
ACCAGCATGTTCAGAAACTGGACGAAGGAGGCGAAGTTGCCCACCGAAATGCGTCCCAGAATGGCGATATATCCGCCGTAGGCGATGGCCAGCGCCATGGAAAAGCCCGCCACCATGCGCATGAAGGGGAACATGAAGGCCGCCATTTTTGCCTGACGGATGTTGGCGTCCTGGGCGGCGCGGTTGACGCGGTCAAAGTTTTCCCATTCCTTCTTTTCCTGCACAAAGGCCTTGATGACCTTCATGCCGCCCAGCTTTTCCTGAACAAAGTCGGACAGGTCGGAAAAGGCCTCCTGCTTTTTGGTGAAACGGCGGTGCATCTCCCCGCCCAGAAGGGTGGTGGTGACCGCCACGAGGATCAGGGGGATAAAGGCCACGATGCTCAGCCGCAGGTCGATGCGGGTGATCATCTTGTACAGCGTGCTGATGCCGATGGCCAGCGTGTCCATGCCCATCATCACCGTCACCGCAAAGACCATGCGCACCGCCTCGATGTCGGAGGTCATGTAGGCCATGATCTCGCCCGCCTTGTGGTCCTGGAAAAAGTGGGCGCTGAGGGTTTGCAGATGGCCGTACAGGTCGTTGCGCATGTCCCGCTCGATCTTGCGGGCAGAGCCGAAGATGAACCACCGCCACGCGATGCGTCCCAAAAAGACCACCGCAGCAATGATTGCCAGATGGACGATCTGGCGGCGCACCAGATCCGCCGTGAAAAAGCCCTGCTCCATGGCGTCGATGGTGTCGCCCACGATCAGGGGCACGTCGGTCTGCAAGACGTCGATGAGGATCAGAATGCCGATGCCGATGAGATAATTCCATTTATACTTTCGGATAAAGCTCCGGGCATAGGAGCTGGTAAAGATCCGGAATATGTTTTCCCGCTTGCGGGGCTGTGTTCGTTCCAAGCTTCCGCCTCCTTTTGGGGTGAGGATAGGAGTGTATCAGTCGTCCGCCTCTTTGTCAAAGAGATAGTCCCGGTAGTCCACTTCCACGCCGTTTTCAAAATACACCTTGGGTACACGGCGCGGCAGCGCGGCCTGCAGGCCGTTGCGGTTGAAGTTGGTGATGGATGCGCCCTCGGGATAGGTCATGGCGTTGTGCTCATGGCTGAAGACGATCACCTCGTCGCCGATCTGCACGTCTGGCACGTCGGAAACGTCGATCATGGCCTGATCCATGCACATCAGTCCCACAAAGGGGCATTTCACGTCCTTGACGCTGCACCAGCCCTGATAGTGAGACAGGGCGCGGGGCGCGCCGTCCACATAGCCGAAGGGCAGCGTGGCGATGCGGCGGTCGTGGTCGGCCTTGTCGTCCAGACCGTAGCCGATGCCCTCCCCTGCGGGAAGGATCTGGAGATGGACGATCTCGCTCTTGAGCTGCATCAGCGGCTTGAGGTTTTTCAGATGGGGGTTAAAGCCATAGAAGAACGAGCCGGGACGCACCATATTGTACCGCATCTCGGGATAGCGGATGGTGCCGATGCCGTCGTCCATGCTGATGAGCGGGAAGGTGACGCCCCGCAGCTTGAGCCCGTCCAGAAACCGCTGGAACAGCGCCCACTGCTTATAGTCGTCCTCCTTGGTCTCCAGCGCCAGATGGCTGAAGATGCCCACCGCCTCGATGTTGGGCAGCTTGACGATCTCGGCCACCTCGTCCATATTTTCCTCGGTGGGCGCATAGCCCAGGCGATGCATGCCGGTGTCCACCTTGATCTGGATCTTGCCCACCCGTCCGGTCTCCACACAATTGTCGGACAGGATCTTCGCCTGCCGGATGGAGCAGATGGTCTGGGTGATATCGTTGGCGGGACCGTAGTGGAGCAGGCTGTCGGGAGACAGTCCCAGCACCAGGATCTCCCCCTCCCGATGGAAACGGCGCAGCTCCAGCGCCTCATTGAGAGAGGCCACGCCGAAATAGCGCAGGCCGTATTTCAGCATGTATTTCATCATGATGACGGCGCCGTGACCGTAGCAGTCGGCCTTGATGATGGCCATGGGCTCCACGTCGGGGCCGATCTCCTGCCGCAAAACGGCAATATTGTGCTTCAAATTGTCCAGATTGATTTCCGCACGGGTACTCCGCAGGTGTTCCATATCGGTTCTCCTTTGCATCTGTTATAGAATACAGGAAAAATTGGTCAGAAAATCGTTGCGTGGTCAACCAATAATATACTCCTTTTTCGAATAAAATGGAAGAGGTTTCCGCAAAAAACATTTGTAAAAACCGTCAATCCACGCAGGAGGTTTTTTGTCAAGTTGTATAGTTGTTCACAGTGCCTCCCATGATATCCCGACGCCTCTATTCTACCCCTTCCGCCAAAAAGAACAAGTCTTGTTTTTCATAGGATTCTATGATATAATACGTCCCGAGGAAAAATCACCGCTTTGGCGGTGATTTTTTTCGCCTTGTCATCCCTGCGGCGGCATGATATACTGGGAGAAAGGACAGCCGTTTTTTCGCGACAGGAGCGTTTATGTGGATCTATCTGCAAATGCTGGAGGACGCCGACGATCGGGCGATTTTCCGGGCGATCTATGAAAAATACGCCGGTCTGATGTTTGCCGTGGCCTTTTCCATCCTGCAAAGCCGGGAGGAGGCCGAGGATGCCGTACATCAGGCTTTTTTGGCTATTCTGAAAAATTGGAATAAAAAAATTTCTCCCACCTGTCCCAAAACGCGCTCGTGGATCGTTATTATTACAGAACGCAAGGCGCTGGACGCGCTGCGGGCACGCAGCCGCCGGTCGGGCATCCCCTTTGACGAGGAGCACATGGGCTATCCCTTTCCCCCGCCGGGAGACGGCGGTCTGGCGGACGCCATCGCCCATCTGTCCGCCCGGGATCGGGAGCTCATCCTGCTGCGGTACGATCAGGGCTATTCCGTCCGGGAGATCGCCCGCATGACCGACCAGACCCCCGCCGCCGTGCAAAAGGCAATCACCCGGGCAAAGACCCGTCTGCGCATCTTATTGGAGGAGGAACAGCCGTGAAACAAGCCGCTTTTTCGGAAAAAGAGCTGCGAGAAGCCGCAGGCCGCGCCGGGCAGGCTTTGTTGGATTCCCTCCCCCCGCCCTCGGCGTGCAGACAGGACTTTTCCCCCGCCTTTGCCGAGCGGATGGAGCCCCTTCTCGCCCTACGTCCGAAACAGCCCTTCCGCCGGACGGCGCTGGGGCGGATCGCCGCCGCCGTGCTTGCCCTGCTGATCCTCGGGGCGACCCTGCTGGCCACCAACGAGGGCGCCCGCGCCGCCCTGTCCCGCTGGTGGAAGCATGTACGCACCGACGGGATCGTGGAATACCGCTTCACCGGTGACGCCCCGGATTCCCGCACGGTTCCCGATTATTTCCCCTCGTGGCTGCCGGAGGGGCTGACGCTGGAAAAGGTCTCAAACTGGGACTATTATCGCAATTATTATTTTACAAGTGAAACAAATTGGTTGGAAATCCAAATGCTTCTGGGGAAACCCGGCGATGTACTTGCAGTTACGCCCATAGGCGATTATGAAAAACAGATCGTCCGTGTGAGCGGCAATTTCGCAGAATACTATTCCGATACTGTCAGCAATTCTCTTATTTGGCTGGATACAAAGAGCAATGTGGGCTTTTCCCTAAACGGAAGCTACGAATTAGATACTCTGTTGAAAATCGCAGAGTCTCTTTCTATCGAAAGCGCCTCGTCAAAATAGCTGACTTCTCCTAAAGATTTTGTGCAAAACGCCAAATTTTAAAAATTTTTTCTCCTCCTGTCCCAAATTGTCCCTTTGAATCGTTATTTAGTATGAGATGAAAGGACAAACAAGGACACATAATCAGAAGGAGGTGAAACTATGAAAAAGGCTATT
>CADBTM010000042.1 GCA_902797555.1 Oscillospiraceae bacterium | reverse complement strand
TGAAAGCTATCCCCACGAGCTTTCAGGCGGCATGCTCCAGCGTGCCATGATCGCCGCCGCCATCGTCATCCGCCCCGATCTGCTGCTGCTGGACGAGCCCACCACCGCGCTGGACGTCACCATTCAGGCGCAGATCCTCGAGCTGCTCAAGCGCCTCAATCGGGAGAGAGGGATCACCATGCTCTTTATCTCCCACAACCTCAATGTGGTGCGCAAGCTGTGTTCCCGGGTGGCTGTGATGCAGCGGGGCAAGCTGGTGGAAACCGGCGACACCGAGGAGGTCTTCTTCCATCCCCAGCACCCCTACACCAAGCATCTGATCGAGGCCATCCCCACCCGGAACCATCCGAGAAAGGAGCAGGCATGAGCAATTTGCAGCAGGACGATCTTGTTCTCGAGGTCAGGCACGTCAGCGGCGGCTATCGCGAGCCGAGCCTGTTCGGTCGGAGCAAGAAGTATCACGAGGTGATCCACGACGTGGATTTCACCGTACGCCACGGCGAAATCATGGGACTGGTGGGCGAATCGGGCACGGGAAAATCCACCCTTGCCCGGCTGATCCTCGGTCTGCTCCAGCCGGAGCAGGGGGAGATCATCCACCACACCAAGCGCCCCCAGATCATCTTTCAGGATCCCTACAGCTCCCTCAACCCGGCCTATACGGTAGAGTGGAGCATCGAAGAGCCCCTTCGCATCTACGGAAAGTATGATGCCGCCGAGCGCAAGCGCCGGGTGCGGGACATGCTGGAAAAGGTGGAGCTCCCCGCAGAGGTGCTCCATGCAAAGCCCGACGAGCTCTCGGGCGGTCAGCGGCAGAGGGTGAGCATCGCCGCCGCCCTCATCCGCCGTCCCCGTTTCATCATCGCCGACGAACCGGTTTCCGCCCTCGACGTGACCATTCAGGCGCAGATCCTCAAGCTGCTGCGCGATCTGCGGGAGGAACTGGATCTCAGCTATCTCTTCATCTCCCACGACCTCAACGTGGTGTACCAGCTGTGCGACCGGGTGCTGGTGATGAAGAAGGGCCGTGTGGTGGAGCAGGGCACCATTCAGGAGGTTTTTGACCATCCCCAGGAGGAATACACCAAGAGTTTGCTGGCTGCAGCGGAATAAAAAAGGAGGTTTCCCCTTGAAAGGTTACGTGATGGATGCCTTTTCCCGCCGCATTTTCGGCGGAAATCAGGCCGGAGTGGTCATCCCCGACCGGGAGCTTTCTCCCGAGGTGATGCAGCAGATCGCCGCCGAACTCAAGCATTCCGAGACCGCCTTTGTCTCACCCCAGCCCGACGGAACGGTCTCCCTCCGCTATTTCACCCCGGCGGGTGAGGTGGAGCTGTGCGGCCACGCCACGGTGGCCAGCTTTGCCCTGTTGCGCAGGCTGGGATACATCAGCGACGGCTCTCTCACCGCCCACACCAAGGCGGGCGATCTGCGCATCGACGTGGAGGGCGAGAAGGTCTGGATGGATATGGCGCCGCCCGAGCTCATCCGTGTGATGGATGATGCCCAGTCGGCCGAGCTGTACGCCGCCTATGGGCTGACGCTGAACGATCGTCCGGAGAGCTATGTTCCCAAGCTGATCTCCACCGGTCTGGCCGATATTATGCTTCCCGTGCGGGATCACGAGACGCTGATGCGCGCCGTGCAGAATGCCCCCGCCGTCACCGAGCTCAGCCGCCGGTACGACTGTGTGGGCGTGCACATGTTCTGCCCCGGCTCGCCGGACTGTACCGCCTATTGCAGCAACTTTGCCCCGCTGTACGACATCCCCGAGGAATGCGCCACCGGCACCTCCAACGGCGCTCTGACCTATTACCTCTATCTCCAGGGCGTCGTGACCCCCGGCGGGGAAAACCTCTTTGTCCAGGGCGAGCACATGCACCGCCCCTCCGAGATCCGCAGCCGCCTCTATCTGACCGACGGCAAGCCCACCGTCCGCGTGGGCGGCTCGGCCGTGATGAGTCTGGAATTTGATTTGAAAATCTGAAATACGGCAGAAAAAAGCCGCTGCATACGCAGCGGCTTTTTGCGTTTCTCTTATCGGTTTTCCAAAATCGTTTTGAGGAAGGCGCGTGTCCGCTCCTCCTTGGGGTTGTCGAAAAAGGCCTTGGTCTCCCCCGCCTCGATGACGTTTCCGCCCTCCATAAACATCACCCGATGGGAGACGTTCCGGGCAAACTCCATCTCGTGAGTGACCACCAGCATGGTCATGCCCTCCTGGGCCAGCTGGCGCATCACGGCCAGCACCTCGCCGATCAGCTCGGGGTCGAGGGCAGAGGTGGGCTCGTCAAAAAAGATGATCTCCGGGTCGGATGCCAGCCCGCGGGCGATGGCCACACGCTGCTGCTGTCCGCCGGAAAGCTGCCCCGGATAGCTGTTCAGCCGGTCGGCCATGCCCACCCGCTCCAGCGCCCGCACAGCGGCCTCTCTGGCCTTGTCCTGGGGGATATGCCGGGCACAGGTCAGCCCCAGCGTCACGTTTTGCAGCACGGTTTTGTTCAAAAACAGATTGTAATTCTGGAACACAAAGGCGGTCTTTTTCCGCAGGTCGGCGATGTCCCGCTTGCCGGCGGCGTGCAGGTCGAGGGTCTTTCCGTCAAAGGTCATCTCCCCGGCGTCCGCCCGCTCCAAAAAGTTGAGGCAGCGGAGAAAGGTGGTCTTTCCCGAGCCGCTGGGGCCGAGGATGGCCACAACGTCGCCCTTTTCCACGCTCAGGTCGATGCCCCGGAGCACCTCCCGATCCTCAAACCGCTTGTGTACGTTGCGCACCTGAAGCATCATGCTCTGTTCCCTCCGTAGCTGCTCAGCTTTTTCTCCATCTTGCGCTGCACCACGGTGAGCACCGAACAGAACAGCAGATAGATCAGCGCCACCTCGGTGTAAAGACCCAGCGCCTCATACACCCGTCCGTTGATCACCTGCGCCTGACGGAACATCTCCATCACCGTGATGGAGGCCGCCAGCGAGGTGCCCTTGAGCATGGAGATCAGCGAATTGGACAGGGCGGGAAAGGCGGTGCGCAGTGCCTGAGGCAAAACGATGTGCCACATGATCTGCAGATAGCTCATGCCCACGCAATAGCCGGCCTCGATCTGTCCCTTGGTGACGCTTTCCAGCGCGCCGCGGATGCTCTCCGCCATATAGGCGCCCTCGTTAAAGCCAAACACCAGCACAGCCGCCGGAAAGGCGTTGAGGGTGACCCCGATGCTGGGCAGACCGTAAAAGATCAGATAGAGCTGTACCAGCAGGGGCGTGCCGCGGATCAGCCAGATATAAAACCGGCACAGCTGACGCAGACCTCTCACCTGAGCAAACTGGATGAGCGCCACGATGACGGCGATGACCATCGCCAGCGCAAATGAGATCACCGTCAGCGGAACGGTGACCCGGATGCCATAGCCCAAAAGCCGCGGAAAGGCATCCAGAAGGATGCCCCACACGCGGCCGGAAAAGAGTTTTTCAAAAAAGGTGACGATCGGTGTCATATCGCTTTGCTGCCCTCAGTTGGCGGGCTGGGTCAGATCCAGATGGAAATACTTTTCCGACAGATCCCGCAGGCGTCCGTCCTTGCGGGCGGCGTCCAGGATCTCGTTGATGGCGCGGATCAGGCTCTGGGTGTCGGCGTCCTTGCGGGCGGGGATGACCATCTCCTCGCCGGGCAGCACCTGCACCACCTTGACCTTTGCCTCGGGATGCTGGATCAGATAGTCCTGAATGGATTCCATGGAGTTGATGGTGGCGTCCACTCTGCCCTGCTCCAGCAGGGTCATGGTCTCCTGAATGGTGTTGACAAAGCTGACGGTGGCGCCGTACTGCTCGGCGATCTCCGCATAGGTGCTGGAGGGAGAGTTGGCGGTGGTCTTGCCCGCCAGATCGTTGACCGTCAGAATATCGGAATTGTCCGAACGAACCACCAGACCCATCTGGGTGTAGATATAGGTCTGGGTGAAGTTATAGTCCTCCGCACGCTTTTCGGTATAGCCCACGCCGTTGCAGGCGATGTCAAAGCGCCCGGACTTTACGCCGGTGAGGATGGAATCCCAGTCGGTTTCCTGAAACACCGCCTTGACGCCCAGTCCGTCGGCGATCAGCTTGCCCAGCTCCACGTCCAGACCCACCAGCGCATCGCTCTCGTCGTGATAGGTCCACGGAGCCCAGTCGCCCTCGGTGGCGATGATCAGCTCGCCCTTGTCCTTGATCCGGCTGAGCAGGTCGCCCTGAGAGGCGGATTTTCCGCAGGCGCCCAGCGCCAGAAGCAGCATTCCGCACATGAGGAGAGATGCTGCGCGAATGAGATGTCTTTTCATATGGCTCGCTCCTTTATCCTGTATATTTTGCATCCAATACAAGTGTCTTAAAAAGAATAACAAAGAAATCCTACTTTGTCAATAGGCTTTCTTTCCTATTGACAAGTTCTTGCCCCGCGCTTACAATGATCGGAGAAGCATTCTGAAAAAAAAGGAGCCCTTTTCATGACCGATTATGCGCTTTTGTGCGCCCAGCTCCGGGCGCTGACCGATGGGGTCTCCTCCCGGGTCACCAATCTCGCCAACGCCTCCGCCCTGCTGTTCTGGCAGATGGATCGCCTCAACTGGGCCGGCTTTTACTGGCTGGAGCAGGACGAGCTGATCCTCGCGCCCTTTCAGGGCAAGCCGGCCTGCGTGCGCATCCCCATGGGGAAGGGCGTGTGCGGCACCGCCGTCCGGGAGGATCGCACCCTCCGTGTGGAAAACGTCCACGCGTTTCCCGGGCATATCGCCTGCGACTCGGCCTCCAATTCCGAGATCGTCGTTCCCATCCATCAAAACGGCGCCGTGGTCGGCGTTCTGGACATCGACAGCCCCTTTGTCGGGCGCTTCACCCCGGAGGATCAGACCGGTCTGGAGGCCTTTGTACGGACTTTGGAAGAGATTCTGTAAGCGCTTTTACAGTATGAAAAATCCTCAACCCACGTCAGGGGGTTGAGGATTTTTGTTATGCTGCTTTAATGGTTGTATACCACCTGTCCCGGGGGAACGGAATGGGTGAGCCAGACGCTGCCGCCGATGACGCAGCCCTCGCCGATGTTGGTGTCGCCGCCCAGAATGGTGGCGCCCGCATAGATCACCACCCGGTCGCCCACGTTGGGATGGCGCTTGACGCCCTTGACGGGGTTGCCGTTTTCGTCGTTGTCAAAGCTCCTCGCGCCCAGTGTCACGCCCTGATACAGCTTGACGTGCTCGCCGATGACGGTGGTTTCGCCGATGACCACACCGGTGCCGTGGTCGATAAAGAAATACTTCCCGATCCGTGCGCCGGGGTGGATGTCGATGCCGGTGATCTGATGGGCATATTCGGTCATCATCCGGGGCAGCAGCGGCACGTCCAGCTCGAACAGCTTGTGGGCCAGCCGGTAGATGGAAATCGCCTCAAAGGCGGGATAGGCCAGCAGGATCTCCTCGGTGGAGCGGGCGGCGGGATCGCCCTCATAGGCGGCGGCGATGTCGGTGTTGAGCACCTCGGCCACCTGGCACAGGCTGTCCATAAAGGCGCACACCGTTTTTTCCGTCCGCGGGCCGCACTGTCCCCCCTCCATCACAGCGGAGCACATCTCCGCCAGCAGCTCGGCCGCCTGACGCAGCTGCTCGGCCACGGCGGCCTGCATCCGGGCGGGCTGAAACTGCTTTTCCTGATAGAGCTTTGGATACATGGCGCAGCGCAGCAGATAGATCAGCCTCTGCACCTTGCTTTTCATGCCGTAGCCGCTCAGGCCCTCTTCTCCCGTGGCGTGATCGGTGATCTCGGTCAGACGGGCGGCGGTTTCCGACGCTTTTTCCTCCAGCCATTGTTCCAACATGGTTTTCCCTGTCTCCTTCCGGATAAAAAAGGCGGCGGCCGGCGGGTTTCCGCCAGCCGCCCTTGCTTGATTGCGTCTTCTGTTTATTCTACGCCGATGATATAGCTGTAAACCGGCTGTCCGCCGCACAGCACGTTGACCTCGGCATCGGCGGCGATGGCTTCAAAGCACTGCTTGACGCCGTTCGCCTGCGCCTCGTCGGCGCCCTCGCCGTAAAAGATATTGATGAAATTGCACCCGCCCGAACAGAGATGCTCGGCCAGCGCCTCCATCACCACGTCAAATTCCTTGCCGGTGGCAATCAGCTTGCCCTCGGCCAGAGCGATATAGTCGCCCTGGGTGATCTCGTGACCGTCAAAGACGCTGTCCCGGGCGGCGTAGGTCACCTGACCGGAGCGCACCTTGTCCAGCGCGGCCTCCATGTTGGTCTGGTTGACGTCGGCCTCCAGATCGTGGTCAAAGGACAGCATGGCGCAGATGCCCTGCGGCACGGTTTTGCTGGGCAAAACGATGACCTGCTTATCCGACAGGGCGGCCGCCTGCTGGCTGGCCATGATGATGTTTTTGTTGTTGGGCAGCACAAAGACGATCTCGGCGGGGGTTTTGTCAACGGCGCGGAGAATGTCCTCGGTGGAGGGGTTCATGGTCTGACCGCCCTCCACGATCTGCTCGGCGCCCAACTCCCGGAAGATATCCGCCAGCCCTTCGCCGGCGGCCACGGGGACAAAGCCGTATTTGGTGACGGGGGCGGCATGCTCCCGCTTGCCGATCTCGGCGACGGTCTCCTCCGCAACCTTTTTTCGATGCTGCTCCACCATGTTTTCGATCTTGACGGTGATCAGCTGGCCGTATTCCAGACCCATCTTGAGGGCCTGATCGGGGGTGTTGGTATGTACGTGGATCTTGATGATCTCGTCGTCCTCCACCACGACCACACAGTCGCCGATGGTGGCGAGGAACTGGCGCAGCTCGTCGGGATCCTTTTCCTTGTTGTCCCGGGCCGCGATAAACTCGGTGCAGTAGTCAAAATTGATCTCGCCCTCGTCAAAGATGGAGAAATCCGCGCTCTCCACCGTGATGGCGGGGTTGACCACCGGCACGGGGATCTTGCGCGCCAGACGGGTGATGGTGCCGCTCATGGCGTCCTGCATGCCCTGCAGGATCAGCACATAACCAAAGCCGCCCGCGTCCACCACGCCCGCCTTTTTCAGAACGGGGTTCTGGTTGACCGTCTCGTCCAGCGCCTTGCGCGCCGCCTTGATGGCAGCGCCGAGGATGACCTCGGGATCCCGGCTCTTTTTTGCGGCCTTCACCGCCGCGTCGCCCGCGATGCGGGAAACGGTGAGAATGGTGCCCTCGGCAGGCTTCATCACTGCCTTGTAGGCGGTGGCGCTGCCCTCGGCCAAAGCGGCTGCCAGCATGGCGCCGTCCGCCGTCCGCTGATCCTTCATGGCCTTGCCGATGCCCCGGAAGAGCAGCGAGGTGATGACGCCCGAATTGCCTCTGGCGCCGCGGAGCAGCGCGCTGGAGGTCACCTCCAACGCCCGACCCAGCGTGGGGCTTTCCAGCTTGTTGAGCTCGGTCACCGCATTGTTCAGGGTCATGGACATATTGGTGCCAGTGTCGCCGTCGGGGACAGGGAACACGTTGAGGGCGTTGATCTCCTCCATCCGATCCTCCACAGACGCCGCGGCCTGCAATATCATTTCTTTATACGCTTCACCGTCGATCATTTTCGCCAATTTGATTGCCTCCTAACTTCTCCCGTCAAGCCTTGACCGTCTCCACGAAGATCTGGATCTTTCCAATGGTCACACCGCAGCTTTGCTGCACCTTGTACCGCACCTGATGCCGCAGGTTGCGGCAGGTGGTGCGGATGTTGACGCCGCTGTCCAGCGCCACACGCAGGTCAAGCTCGACGCAGTCCCCTTCTCCGGTGCGGACGGTGACGCCCTGCGTCTGCTTTTCTCCACGCAGCAGATGATACAGCGTATCCTGTGCCGAGCGGGAGGCGAGTCCTCTCACCCCAAAGCACGACGCGGCTGCAGCTCCGGCCACCGACGCCACCACATGGTTGGCGATGCTGATTACGCCGTTCTGAGTATCCATTCGCATTGCGCATCCTCCTTTTCCCTGGGACTTTAGATATACAGGATTATCATACCATAAATATGCCCCGATTTCATCCCTTTTTCAAAAAAAGTTTCACAATTTTAAGGATTTTCCGATTCACTTCTCCGTCATAGCTCCCCAAAATTCCCAATTTCTTCGGCAGCGGGATCGGGCTTGCGAATTTTCCGGTTTCATGGTATGCTGAAAGCAACCGGATTATTTGGAAAGGAGCTTTTTGCATATGGAACGGGAAGCCTTGATCTATGTGGATCGCAAAAACACCGACTGCTGGAAATGGGACGGTCTGGACGTCCAGTTCGGCTCCGGCGACCTGCTGCCCATGTGGGTGGCGGATATGGACTTTCTCTGCCCCGCCGCCGTCCGTCAGGCCATCAGCGCGTGGGCGGCACACGGCGTATACGGCTATTACAAAACCCCCGATCGCTATTTTGATTCCTTCATCCGCTGGGAAAAGGAGGAGCACGGCTATGCCGTTCAGCGGGATTGGCTGCGCTTTTCCCCGGGGATCGTCTCCGCGCTCCACTGGTTCGTCCAGCTGGTCACCGCCCCCGGCGAGGCGGTCACCGTGATGGAACCGGTCTACTATCCCTTTATGAACGCCGTCAAAAACAACGGCCGCACCGTGTGCTCGGTGGATCTGCTGGAGGACGGCGGTCTGTGGAGCATCGACTTTGACGGGCTGGAAAAGTCCCTCGACGAAACCGGCTCCAGACTGCTCATCTTCTCCTCTCCCCACAACCCGGTGGGTCGGGTGTGGACGCGGGACGAGCTGGAGCGTCTGTGCCGCATCTGCGCCCGGCGGGGCGTGGTCATCCTGTCCGACGAGATCCATCAGGATCTGATTTTGGGTGAAAAGTCCCACATCCCCACCGCGTCCCTGGGCATCGGCAACGTGGTCACCTGCTGCTCGGCGTCCAAAACCTTCAATCTGGCGGGACTGAAAAACTCCTTCCTCATCCTCCCCGACGACGATCTGCGCCGCCGGTTTGACGAATATGTCAATGGCATCGACGTGATCGACGGCCCCTCGGTGGGCTATGTGGCGGCGACCGCCGCCTTTGAGCACGGCAAGCCGTGGCTGAATGCCCTGCGGGAGCAGCTGCGGGAAAACTATCAGGCCGCCTGCAGCGAGCTGATGGACGCCCTGCCCGACGCGGTGATTCCCCCGCTGGAGGGCACCTATCTCATGTGGATCGATCTGCGCCGCTGCCTCGATCCTCAGCAGACCAAGGCCATCGTGCAGGATGCCTGCGGCATCGCCGTGGACTTTGGCGAGTGGTTCGGCGGGGACAAGTGGCTGGGCTGCATCCGTCTCAATCTGGCCACCAGCATGGACAACGTGATGCTGGCGGTGCGAAGACTGATCGCCGCGCTTACAGAATAACGGAAATCATAGAAAAGCTGCCGTCGGTTCAGCCGGCGGCAGTTTCTTTTTGTTTTTGTCTTTGATAGGTGTTCCGGCACCACAGCATGATGGCGGCGCCCACGACGCACAAGCCAAAGTCGAGAAAGAGCAGGTTCGTCAGCCCCATCCGGTCGATGAGCGCGCCCGACAGCAGATTGCCCAAGATCCCGCCCAGTCCGCTGGTATAGCACAGGGACAGCAGGCTCTGGCTGCGCACCGCCTCGTTGGGCGCCACGATGGCGTTGGCGAACAAAACGGAGGCAAAGCCGTAGATGCCAAAGGAGAAAAAGTTCATCAGCGTGGCCAGATAGAGCACCGTCATGCTCCCTGCCAGATTGAGCAGCAGCACCTTGATCGCCGAGGCCAAAAAGGACACGCACAGCAGCGTTTCCACCTTGACCTTGCGCAGCAGCCGCGCCGAAAGGATCATCATGGGCAGCTCGATGCCCGCATCCAGAAAGACCATTAGTCCCATCTGGGAGGCGCTCCCGCCCAGACGCTCCACCAGGCGGATGCGGTAGGTGGACACCGGGCAGCTCCCCATGCCGGAAATAATGCAGGCCAACAGCAGCAGCACCAGCGTGGGATTGCGCCGCAGCATGGCAAAATAGGAATCCTTTTCTCCATTCTCCCGCCGGGGCGGCGCCTTTGGCTGGGGCGGCTTTGGCATGCACCACAAAACGCAGATCGCCAGCACGTCCATCAGCAGAAACACCGGCATGAGCACGCCGGGAGAATATGTATCCATCAGAATCCCCAGCACAAAGGCCACGATGGCATAGACGATGCTGCCCACGCCCCGGGGCCAGCCGTAGCGGACGGGGATGCCGCCGTTGAGGTATTGCATCATCAGCGCCGAGGTCAGCGAGCCCAGACAGTTGTCGGTACAGCACCCCAGCGTATAGGCCGCCACCATCAGCAAAATGGGCAGCTTGACAAAGTGGAGCACCGCCGCGGCAAAAAAGGCGATGAGAAACAGCGTGGTCATCAGCCGCCGCAGGGGGAGCTGGGGATGCTTGTCCGAAAAGCTGGACAGCGCCAGACTGAGGGTGATGGTGGCAAAATAGATCAGCGATGCGGTATAGCCGATCTGGGCGTCGGAAAAGCCCTGCCATCCCAGATAAACGGCGGTAAAGGCCGTCATGGCGCAGGCGCCCGCCCAATAGATGCCCTGCATGCCTCCGTAGATCGCCTCGATCCGCAGAGGATCGTATGGATCACGCTGCTTCATAAATAATCGCTCCTTCACGGGGAATCCAAAACCGCTCCTATTATAGGCGGTTTTTTCTTTGTGCGCAAGAGCAAGTTTTGTATTACCGTGTTCTTTCCGGCCGGTCGCTCAGCCCGAGAAGATAGTCCGCACTGACCTTGTAGTATTTGCACAGGGCAATGATGTGTCGCATCGGGATCTCGTTGTCTCCCTTTTCATAGCGGGAATAGACCTGCTGGGTTGTGCCGAGAAATTTTGCGATGTCGGTCTGGGTTTTGTCGCTGTCCTGCGCAGCTCACGAATGCGATCCAGCTAGGTTTTCATTTTCATTCACCTCGGTATAGTTTTCCGAGGTGAATTGTATATTACACCTGTTCCGGCGTATTGACTTTACACTATTTCTAGTGTATAATTACCAAAAGTCACCAGATATCCTATGCGCGTTTCCCCGGCATTTTCCCTTTGTCCGTTGTTTTTCACATCTGAAAATACATGATTTGGAGGGAAAACCCATGAAAACAAGGTTCATCGCAACGATCCTTTCCCTGGCGTTGGCGCTTACCCTTGTCTCCGCATCTGTTCTGGCGGCATCGGCGCCCACCGCGGCCGATCTGAAAACGCCTCCGGTGATCTCCGATCTGGAGATCCACACCGACGGCAGCGGCTTCGCATGGTTTGAGGTCACGGTGCAGACCCCGGCAAACGTCCGCAATGCCATCGACTATTACGAAAATCACGAGCTGGGCTACAATCAGGCGGGCTATATCGGCGGCATCGAACTGGAGGTCTCCATCGACGGCGGAGAATGGCAGGTGACCAGTCTGAGTTATTCTCCCAACTACGATCAGGACGACGACTCCTGGAACGGCATTTTTGAAACCATGTACATGGACGAGCTCCATGTGAACAGCGTGGTCAAGGCCCACGCCCGGTACAGCGGCGCGGACGCCGCCGGCAACCCCCGCTACAGCGACTGGTCCAACATGCTGACCCTCAACGACAAGGTGGATTTCAACGCCTCTGCCTGGGCGCTGGACACGCTGGCGGAGGCCGACAAGCTGGGTCTGATCCCCGACAGTCTGAGGGACGCCGACCTCAAGCAGCCCATCACCCGCGCGGAGTTTGCCGCCGTCAGCGTCCGGGTCTATGAGGCGCTCTCCGGGGAAAAGGCCTCCCCCGCCCCGGTCAATCCCTTTACCGACACCAAGGACGTGGAGGTGCTGAAGGCCTATCAGGTGGGCGTCACCACGGGAACGAGCGCCACCACCTTTGCCCCCGACCTGCTGCTCAATCGGGAGCAGGCCGCCACCATGCTGACCCGCGTCTACAAAAAGGTCTCCATCCCCGGCTGGGAGATGAGCAAGGACAGCCAGTTTGACAGCGTCTTCAGCGGCATGTTCACCATGCCCGCTCCCTTTGCCGACGACGCCAAGATCTCCGCGTGGGCAAAGCCCAGCGTCTACTTTATGGCGGCCAACGGCATCATCAACGGTGTCGGAAACAACACCTTCGCCCCCAAGGCCACCACCGACGCGGAAACCGCCATCGGCTATGCCCAGGCAACCCGTCAGGAGGCGCTTGTCATCGCCGCGAGAATGGTAAAGAATCTGGGATAAATACAGCAGCGAAAAGGGCTTCGCATCCGCGAAGCCCTTCTTTTTTATATCCGTTTTTATACCCGTTCTCCTTCCAGCCAGACGGCCTCTCTTCGGAAGTCCCCGTCTGCCAGCACGAGATTTGCCCGTCTGCCCGGGGCGATGGCGCCGCAAACGTCGCTCAGCCCCACCGACGCGGCGGGGATGCGTGTGGCGGCTGCCGCCGCCTGCTCCCGGGGGACGCCGGCCTGAATCAGCTGGCGCATGCCGTCCCACGCAAAGGTCACCGATCCGGCCAGCGTTCCGTCGGCCAGCGTGGCCCGCCGTCCGCGAACAGAAACCGCCTGACCGCCGAGGGAATATTCCCCGTCCTCCAGCCCGCAGGCCGCCATCGAGTCGGAGATCACCAGCCCCCGCTCGCCCAGGGCGGCAAAGCTCAGCCTGAGCACGGCGGGATGGACGTGGATGCCGTCGCAGATGACCTCGGCAAAGCACTGTTCCGTCAGCGCCGCACCCACCAGTCCCGGCTTACGGTGATGCAGGCCGTCCATGGCGTTAAAGAGATGGGTCACCTGGGTCGCCCCGTGGGCAAAGGCCTCCTTGGCGGTTTCATAATCTGCCGGCGTGTGACCGATGGCGATGCGGGTCCTGGGCGCGACCGCCCGGATAAAGTCCATGGCGCCCGCGGCGCAGGGATCGACCACCACAAGCCGCACCCTGCCGCCGGAGGCTTCCAGCAGTCTGTCAAAAACCTCCACGCTGGGGGGCATGAGATATTCCTCCCGGTGAGCGCCCTTTTTCGCGGGAGAGAGGAACGGCCCCTCCAGATGGATCCCCCGGATCACCCCGCCGCACATCTCGCCGCAGCGGCGCGCCGCCTCCAGCATCAGCTGGAGCGGATTGGTCATCAGCGTGGCAAGCACGGTGGTGGTGCCGTGGGCGGCATAGACCCGTTCCATATGGCGAAGCTGCTCCCGGTCGGCGTGGTCAAAGTCATAGCCGCCGCAGCCGTGGGTGTGCACGTCCACCAGACCGGGCAGCAGGTATTTCCCCGTACAGTCCAGCCCCTCGCCCTCCAGCGCGCCGAGGGCGGCGATGACGCCGTTTTCCACACGCACGTCCAGCGTTTCAAAGGCATTTCCCGTAAAGACAAAAGCGTTTTTGAAAAGCATACTTCCTCCAAAAGGGCGGGGAAATCCCCCGCCCTTTTTCTTTGCTTATTTGCTGTAGATCTCGATCAGATTGCGGATGCACGCCACCGCCTGATCCATTTCCTCGATGCAGCAGTATTCCAGCGTACCGTGGAAGTTGCCGCCGCCGGTGCCCAGATTGGGGCAGGGCAAGCCCATAAAGGACAGCCGTGCGCCATCGGTGCCGCCGCGGATGGCCACCGAGCGGGGCTCGACGCCGGTGCGGCGCATGGCCTCATAGGCGTTTTCCACCAGATGGGCATGGGGGCGGATCTGCTCGATCATGTTGCGGTAGGAATCCCGGATCTCCACCTGCACGGTGCCCTCGCCGTATTTGGCGTTGAGATAGTCGGCCGCGCGCTGGCAGATGCGCTTTTTCTCCTCCAGCAGGTCGGAATCGTGATCCCGGAGGATGTATTTCATCATGGCGTTTTCCACCGTGCCGCTCATCTCGTCCAGATGGATAAAGCCCTCATAGCCGGAGGTGTATTCCGGCTTTTGCCCGGCAGGCAAAAGGGCCTCAAACTCCATGCCGATGCGCATGGCGTTTTTCATCTTGCCCTTGGCAGAGCCGGTGTGGATGCTCTTGCCGTGAATGTGCACCCGCATAGCGGCAGCATTGAAGTTTTCATACTCCAGCTCGCCATAGGCGCCGCCGTCCATGGTAAAGGCATAATCGGCGGCAAAGCCCTTGACGTCAAACAGGTCGGCGCCGCGTCCGATCTCCTCGTCGGGGGTAAAGGCGATGCGCACCGGGCCGTGGGGGATGGTCTTGTCGGCCATCAGCTGTTCGGCGGCGGTGAGGATCTCGGCGATGCCCGCCTTGTCGTCGGCGCCCAGCAGCGTGGTGCCGTCGGTGACCATCAGGCTTTTGCCCTTTCTGGCCAGCAGCTCGGGAAACTCCTGGGAGCTGAGCACGATGTTCTTTTCCTCATTGAGGACGATATCCCCGCCGTCATAGTTCTCCACGATGCGGGGACGGATGTTGGCGGTGGGCACAGAGTCCACCACGTCCATGTGGGCGATAAAGCCCAGCACCTTGCCGGAATAGTCGGGAATGGTGGAGGGAACGGTGGCGTAGACATAGCCGTGCTCGTCCATTCTGGGGTTCTCCAGTCCCATCTCCTTCATTTCCTCCACCAGCGCCCGGGCCAGCACCAGCTGTTTTTCCGTGCTGGGACAGGTGGACGAGGTCTCGTCAGAGGCGGTGTCAAAGGTCACATAGCGAAGCAATCGTTCATAAGCGCGCATATTCAAATACTCCTTTCCTTGCTGCACCTTATCGGGTGCGCAGAGCGGTGTAATACTGATCCAGCGGGACGGGGATGGCATAGCGGGTGCCGTCCTTGTTGCTCATCTGGAAGGGCTGGGTGTAAAAAATCAGCTCGTGCTTGGTGAGGGCGTAATCCTCCTGAAAATCGGCCAGCGTCAGCTTGTCTTTTCCGGTGATCTCCACCCCGTTTGCATCGCACCAGTTGAAAATATCATTGAGCAGCATGGGGGCGCATTCCTCATATTTCTCTCCCAGCAGCGAGGGCAGATCGAGTTCCCAGCCGTTGTCCAGCAAAAAGACCGCCGCCCGGGAAAAGCTGTCGGTCTGGCCGTTTTCCCGCAGCTCGTAGTCGCAGCGGATACACACATACTCCCGCGGCGCCTCCACCACTGCATAGGTGACGGTGACCGAGCGCTCTTCGGTGACCTCGGCCACTGTATCCCACTCTGCGCCGTAAACGGACTTGGTCTGGTCAAAAAAGCTCTCGCAGTCCTGCTGCAGCGCCTGCAGCTCCCGGACGAAATGCTGATTGATGCGGGAAAAGCTCTGTCCCCGGGCATCCTCGGTGGAAAACTGGGGCAGACGCACCCGATAGGTGGCCAGCATCAGCCCCTCCTGGGTGTTTAGCTCCTTGGAAAACACCAGATCATTGCGCAGCAGCGGGGTCAGGTCGGTCACTGCCTCGGTCTCCAGCTTGTTTTGCTGGGCGATCTCCTCGGCCGCCTGCAGCTCCTCCTGCGTCTGGAAGTGAAGCAGCCCGCAGCCGCCCAAAAGAAGCACACATAGCGCGGCCGCAATCATCGGCGCCCACATTCGGATCTTTTTCATGGCTTGCCTCCATTCCATAAGAATACAGCATTACCATAACAAAAAACCGAAAAGAAGTCAACCGTTCCCTTGTAAACGATCTTCTTTCGACCGGTTTCCTGGAAACTTTACATTTGATGTTTCGTCTGCGCTTGACAGCAAACGGAAAAACGTGTATCATATGTTTTGTAACTGATTTGTAATTTTTCTCTGTCGATAGAAAGGTCTGCCTATGCGATCCGCCCAAACCCTCACCATACGGCGCAGCCCCGTCCGCGGCTTTTTGCATCGGACGTGGATCCGTCTGCGCCTGCGGCTGAGCTGCCTGCTTGCCATCGGCGCCAGCACCATCCATGTGCGCGGCGCCTTGCGCTTTGCGGCCACCGTGCTCAGCGGCATCGCATGGGTGCTGCTCCTGCTGCGCAATGTGCTGCTGCGCGCCGTCAAGCGGGTGGTGCTTTTCCTCGTCCGCGAGGTAGAGGCCACCGCCGGCTGGGTGCGCTCTCACGACAAGCTGAAAATGGAGCTTTACCAATGGCGCGCCGAGCGCCGCACCGAAAAGAACCACACCCGCCGCGGCCGCGCTGCGCCCATGATCCTGATGGCCTGCGTCGTCATCGTGCTGGCCGCCGCCACTGTGTTCGATCAGGGCTTTGAGGTGTCGCTGGACGGCGAGGTGCTGGGCTATGTAAAGGACCGGGACGAGATCCGCGCCGTGGTCGATCAGGTGGAGCAGCGCATTTCCGCCTATCGGGGCGAGCTGTACAGTCTGGACGCAGATTTTTCCTACCGGTTGCGCCATATGGATCGGTCGGAGCCGGTGGATCTGGACGCGCTGGCCAGCCGCCTGTTCGCCTCTGTGGGCGCGGTGGACCGCACCTACCTGCTGACGGTGGACGGCGAGGCCATCGGCGCCTGCGAGAGCAAATCCGCCCTCGAGCTGATGCTGCGCCGCATCCTGCTGCGTGCCGCATCCAATGCCACCACGGTGAGCACCGGCTTTGTCAACGACGTGAAGATCGAGACCCAGATCGGCTATACCGGCCAGCTGACCCCCATCCGGGACATGGAGGCGCGTCTCACCACCGAGCGTTCGGCCAGCAAGATCTATACCGTGGAGGTCGGCGACACGGTGAGCGCCATCGCCCTGCGCAACGACACCACGGTAGCCGAGATCAAGGCGCTCAACCCCGATCTGGACGAAAACAAGATCCAGGTCGGGCAGGAGATCCTGCTTGCCACCGCCGAGCCCTTCCTCTCCATCTACCAGATCATCACCGAGAGCTATGAAGAGTCGATCCCCTACGAGACCGAGATCGAATACGACGACACCATGTACAAAAACGAGAGCCGCATCCGGGTCACCGGTGTGCGCGGCCGCGCCGCTGTGGTGGCCGACGTCACCTACGTCAACGGTGAGGAGCGCTCCCGGGAGATCCTCAGCTATGAGGTGCTGGAGGCGCCTGTCAACGCCGTCAAGGTGGTGGGAACCAAGGCGCGTCCCCGCAGCACCCCCACCGGCAAGTTTATCAAGCCCTCTGCCGGGCGCTATTCCTCCGGCTTTGGCTATCGTCCCAATCTGGGCGATTATCACACCGGCGTGGACTATGCCGGCGCCATCGGCACCAACATCTGGGCGGCCGACGGCGGCACCGTCATCTGGGCGGCGCAGCGCGGCAACTACGGCAAATACATCATCATCGACCACGGCAACGGCTTTAAGACCTATTACTGCCACTGCAGCAAGCTGCTGGTCAGCGTGGGCGACAAGGTGGCGCAGGGCGACATCATCGCCAAGGTGGGCATGACCGGACGGGTTACCGGCCCCCACCTGCATTTCGAGATCCGATACAACGGCAAGGCGGTCAATCCGCTGAACTATGTGAGCAAATAAGAGGAGCGAGCCATGGAAAAGCATCTTGTCCATACCGAGGGCGCCCCTGTCTGTCAGCAGGAGCACGTCCATCCCGAACAGCTGGCGCAGGTCAAGCGTCTTATGCCCGACGACGATCTGCTGTACGACCTGTCCGAGCTGTTTCGCGTGTTCGGCGACTCCACCCGCATCCGCATTTTGTATGCCCTGTTTGAGAGCGAGCTGTGCGTGTGCGATATCGCAAATCTCCTTCGCCTCACCCAAAGCGCCGTCAGCCATCAGCTGCGCATCCTCAAGGACGCCAAGCTGGTCAAGTTTCGCCGGGAGGGAAAAAGCATCTTCTATTCCCTGGACGACGACCATGTGCGCAGCATCATCAGTCTGGGCACCGAGCATCTGGAAGAGGAATCCAAATAAGGCATATCAAAAGAAATCGGCGTGACCGAAGTCGTCACGCCGATTTTTCTTTTTTTGGACAGTCTGATTCTCTGTTATTCAAACCATGCGACCGCGCGGATGGGGGAGCCGTCACAATCGGTAAGCTTCAGCGGAAAGCAGCTGAACCAGAACAGGTCAGAGCCGCATTGCCCCAGATTGCAGAGATTTTCGATATTGACGATATCCTTGCTCCGGAACAGCTTTTTGTGCCGCGTCAGGTTTTCATCCGCAAT
This sequence comes from Oscillospiraceae bacterium, assembly GCA_902797555.1. Taxonomy (GTDB): domain Bacteria; phylum Bacillota; class Clostridia; order Oscillospirales; family Butyricicoccaceae; genus UBA4644. The sequence goes on along the minus strand of CADBTM010000042.1, from coordinate 1,662 downwards.
CGGGTCAAGGCCGATCACGTCAAAGCCGATCCCCTTATACGATCCTTGAAGAATGAAATCCAGAACAGAATCATCCACACACGGGTAATCTCCAAAATAGGCCTCCGTGCCCCAACGCGCGTCCCATCCCAGATAAAACAGCAGAAAATCGGCGGCAGCCGTCTTTTCTCCATAGGGGCGCAAGTGCTCCATGGTGATGGGTTCGCCTTCCCGCAATGACGTGCAGTCGATCACCAGCGCTTTTCCGATAAACTGATCCGGGGGAAAGGCGTCCAACGTGGTTCTGTCCCGGAAAAGGTGCGCCGGCGGATCCATATGCGTGCCCGTATGCGTAAACATAGAGATCCTCGTTTCCTTGAATCCGTCCTTTTCGTAGGTATTCGCCGTCTCAAATGTGGGCGGCTCCGTGCCCGGATACACCGGCATGGTGCTTTCTATCCCATGGGTCAAATCAATTACCTTCACGATTTGTTTCCTCCTCAATCCCCGATTCGTTTTCGGATTATTCTTTTTCCTTCTTTCTCCCGTGGAGGATGGGCGACAGGCGCTTGTACACCAAAAAGGCGATGATGCAGACGATCAGCTCCTTGACAAAGGTAAAGGGCACGTTGAACCGCAGCAGGGCGTCAAACAGTCCCTTGCAGGAGGGGTCCAGCTTTTGATACATCCCCAGAATGGCCTCGATGGGCATGATCAGCCCGTACAGCGGATAGATGAGGAAATAATTCACCGGCAGGCTGAGGACGGCGGAGGTGACGCAGCCGGCCAGCGAGCCCACCAGCGCCCCTTTGCGGGACAGCATCTTGTTGTAGATCCATCCGGCGGGGACGACGTACAGGCAGCCCAGGATGAAATTGGACAGCTCGCCGATGCCTCCCGTGTGTCCCACCAGCAGGTGGAGCACGTTTTTGATCAGGCAGACCGCCGCCCCGGACAGAGGCCCATAGGCAAAGGCGGCCAGCAGGGCGGGCAGCTCGGACACGTCCAGCTTGATGAACGACGGCATGACGGGCACGGCGGTGTCCAGAAACATGAGGACAAAGCCGATGGCGCCCAGCATGGCGGTGCCCGCCATCAGGCGGGTCTTGTTGGTGCGGTGAGACATAGGGGTTTCCTTTCCGGCAGGCAGGGAGACTGCCAGATATGGCGGGGGATTTTTGCAGAAAAAAGCGCCCTGTTTTCCCAAAAATGGGCATAACAGGGCGCAGCTTCGCAAAGCCATATCTTCTTCCATCCAGACTGTCACTGTCGGTTCCGGAGTTGCACCGGATCGGCCCGAGGGCTCGCGGACTGTACCGCCGGTGGGGACTTTCACCCCGCCCTGAAGATTATAACACTTGCATTATAGAATAGGCTGCGGCGTTTGTCAAGCAGTTACCGCGGGGTAACTGCTCACGCCTTGCGGGTAAAGTAGCCCGGCGCCTCCGTCCCGCCGTCGATGCGGGCATATTCGGCGTTCACATGGGCGCTGTCATAGGCCGTCCCCGCGCCGCCCACGAGGGCGGTGCAGCCGGTGAACATGTCTTCGCTGTTCTCCACAGCGGTTGTGACAAAGTCATCGGAGGCATAAACGGTGGTGAGACTTTCGCACCAGCCGAACATATCGCTCATATCCGTCACGTTGGACGTGTCCCAACCGGAGACGTCCAGCTCGGCGAGAGA
>CADBTM010000041.1 GCA_902797555.1 Oscillospiraceae bacterium | reverse complement strand
GTTCTGGCGGCCATTCTGCTTCCTTTGATGTTTGCCGCTGTGTTGCGCGTCCGCAACGGAGAAAACGGCAATCTTCTGGTGCTTATGCCCTGGATCACCGTCTGGACCTGCGACAGTGCCGCGATGCTGGTGGGAAAAGCCATCGGCAAACACAAGCTGGCGCCTTACGTCAGCCCGAAAAAAACAGTGGAAGGCACTCTTGGCGGTCTGGTGTTTGCCATGGTGGCCTGTTTGATCTATGCGCTGGTCATGCGCCGATTCTTTTCGCTGCAAATGGCGATTTTGCCCGCTGTGATCTACGGTGCTGTGGGGTCGTCGCTGGGACAGCTGGGGGATCTGAGCCTTTCTGTTATCAAGCGCGGCGCAAAGATCAAGGATTACGGAAAGATCTTTCCCGGACATGGCGGCGTATGGGATCGGTTCGACAGCATTTTGTTTGCCGCACCTGTGTTTGAACTGGTGTATCAACACATACTTCCGCGTATTTTGGGGTAAGATGATATGAAGAAACTGTCCGTGATCGGCTCCACCGGATCCATCGGCACGCAGGCGCTGCAGGTGGTGGAAGAGCGTGGATATCAGGTCGTCGGCCTTGCCGCCGGAAAAAACGATGCGCTCTTGGAGGAACAGATCCTGCGCTTTCATCCCATTTGCGCAGCACTGTTTGACGAGAACGCAGCGCAATCTCTGCGGCGGCGTCTGCAGGGGAAATGCGATACCGAGATCCTTTCCGGAAAAGATGGCGTATGTAAGGTTGCTTCCCTTGACAGCGCAGATACTGTGCTGAATGCAGCCTTGGGCATCGCCGGGCTTGCACCGACCGTTGCCGCCATAAAGGCGGGAAAGCCCCTTGCACTTGCCAATAAAGAATCCCTGGTGTGCGCGGGCGATCTGGTGAACGCTCTTGCAAAGCAGTACGGCGTTCCCATCCTGCCGGTGGATTCTGAGCACAATGCTATTTTCCAGTGCCTGCAGGCGGGAAAGGCGGATGCGGTGGAGCGCATTCTTCTCACAGCCTCCGGCGGGCCGTTTTTCGGGAAAAAAGCGGATGAGATCGCGAATATGGGCGCGGAACAGGCGCTCAAACATCCCAGCTGGAGCATGGGAGCAAAGATCACCGTGGATTCCGCAACCATGATGAACAAGGGCTTTGAGATGATCGAGGCCATGCATCTGTTCCATGTTCGTCCGGAGCAGATCGAGGTGGTGGTGCATCGGGAGAGCATTGTTCATTCCATGGTGGAGTTTTGTGACGGAAGCGTGATCGCCCAGATGTCTCCGCCTGATATGCGCCTGCCCATTCAGCATGCCATCGATTATCCTCAACGCTTTCCGTCACAGCGCAAGCGATTGGACTTGACAGCCCTTGGAAAACTTACGTTTTTTAAGCCGGATGAGGTGACTTTTCCCGCCATGCGCTTGTGCCGAGAGGCGATGGAACGGGGCGGGAATCTGGGCGCCGCCATCAATGGAGCAAACGAGGTCGCAGTCGCCGCATTTTTGCGGGGGGAGATTCCCTTTGGAAAAATCACGCCCATTGTAGAGTGCGCGGCCCGTCGTGTTCCTTTTGTTCAGCATCCCACTTTCGAGGATATCTACGAAACAGACCGCCTTGCGCGCGCTTCAGTGCGGTTGGATGAAGAGGTATTATGAGCTACGTTATCGCAATTGTTGTATTTGGACTGTTGATTTTTCTTCACGAGCTGGGGCATTTTACCGTTGCAAAGCTGTCCGGCATCAACGTGCTGCAGTTTACCATCGGATTTGGCCCTGCGCTTTTCAAAAAGAAGATCGGACACACCGTGTATGCGCTGCGTCTGCTGCCCATCGGCGGCGCCGTCATGATGCAGGGGGAAGACGCGGAAGAGGAAGAAATGCTCACCGGCAATATGGATATTCGCCCGGAAGAGCTTCCCGCGGGAGGCAGTTTTGCCGACGCAAGCTGGCTCAAGCGCTTTTTCGTCTGTATTGCCGGCGCGACGATGAACTTCCTCACCGGGCTTGTCATCATCTTTTTGCTGCTCATCCCTGCGGAAAACAAGGTGTCGCCTGTGCTCAGCGGCTTTTTGGAGGGCTTTCCCTATGCCGCCGAGGACAATGGGGGACAGGGCTTTCAAACAGGCGATCGCATCGTGCGGATCAATGATTTTCACATCTATACCATGAGCGATTTTCAGCTGGCCATGATGTATGACAACGACCAGCATTACAATATCACCTTGCGTCGGGACGGCAAAACGGTCAAGCTGACGGATTATGAGATGAAAGCCACCGTCTCCGATCCCGAATCGGGAGAAAAGCTCTACGGTTTTTTGCTGACCACCGAGCCAATGGGCTTTGGAGGCAAGCTGAGCTATGCCATGCAAAACGCTTTGAGCGACCTGCAATCGGCAGTTCTCGGACTGAAAATGCTGCTCACCGGGCAGGTGGGTACCGGAGAAATGATGGGAACTGTGGGCATCGCCGGAGAGATGGGCGCGCTGGCCAAAAGCAATATGCGTTCGATGTGGCTTTTTGTTGCCTATATCAGCATCAATCTGGCCTTTGTCAATCTGCTGCCCATTCCCGCACTGGATGGAGGCAAAGTCCTGTTTCTGCTCATCGAGCTGGTGCGCGGGAAAAAGCTGGATCCCAAGTATGAGGGCGTCGCTTCGATGATCGGAATGGGCTTGATTCTATGCCTGTTCCTGTTCGTCACCTATCACGATGTGATCCGTTTGATCGGATGAGCATCCGGGCGGCATGCGCCGCCCATTTTCCATTCAACAAAGGAGATCATTATGGCAAGTAAGGGGAAAATTACGGTGCGCAATGTGCCCATCGGCGGCGGTGCGCCTTTGGTGATACAATCCATGTGCAATACGCCGACGCAGGACGTTTCGGCCACGGTAAAGCAGATTCTCGCACTGGAAAATGCGGGCTGTCAAGTGGTTCGTCTCGCGATTCCCAATCTGGACGCTGCTCAGGCGATCCCCGCCATCAAGGCACAGACCCACATCCCGCTGGTTGCCGACATTCATTTTGACTATCGTCTTGCGCTTGCAGCGGTCCGGGGAGGCATCGACAAGGTGCGCATCAATCCGGGCAATATCGGCGACCCGGAAAAGATCCGCATGGTAGCCGACGCGTGCAAGGCGTCCGGTGTGCCCATTCGCGTGGGTGTCAACAGCGGAAGCATCGACTCAGATCTGCGGGAGCAATACGGCGTTACCCCCGAGGCCTTGTGCCGCAGCGCTCTGCGCAATCTGGAGGCCTTGGACAGCTGCAATTTCTTTGACACCTGTGTTTCTCTCAAAATGTCCAATGTGTTTTCCACGATTCAGGCCTACCGTCTCTTTGCAAAACAGTCCGACCGTCCGATCCACCTCGGCGTCACCGAGGCCGGGGGCGAGCGGATGGGTACGCTGCGCTCCGCTGCCGCCTTCGGCGCACTGCTCACCGATGGAATCGGTGACACGCTGCGCGTCTCTCTGACGGCCGATCCGGTGAAGGAGGTCTATGCGGCAAAGGATATTCTCAAGGCTTTGGATCTGCACACCTCCGGTGCACGGATCGTATCCTGTCCCACCTGCGGACGGACACAGATCGATCTGATTGCCCTTGCAGAGCAGGTGGAGAAACGGCTGGAAAACCTGCAAACCAAGCTGACTGTAGCCGTGATGGGTTGCGTGGTCAACGGCCCCGGTGAGGCGAGAGAGGCCGATATCGGCATCGCGGGAGGCGTTCACGAGGGTGTTATTATCAAAAAGGGAGAAATCCTTTGCAAGGTGCCGGAACAGGAGCTTTTGCCCCGACTTGTGCAGGAGATCGAGGCAATGACAGGGGAGCGTTTATGAGCGAGCAGGCAAAACTGAAAGATCTGTTTCCCAATGCTGCCGACTCGCGCCCGATCTGGGATAGTCCGGTAGAGAGCATTGCTCCCGAGCAGGACGGTCTGACTGTCGTTCTGGCGTCCTCCGGTGTGGATCCCCATGAAGGGGAAGACGCCCGTCTGGCCATTAGCAGAGCCTATGGGGTGAACGGTGTCCGACTGGTGATTCCCGCACCTCCGATCCCGGACGAGCCTGCTTCCGACGAGATTCCTCCATGGGAAGGGCTGACGGAACCGCCGACCGAGGAGGAACGGGAGTTTGTGCCCGATTATCCTGTGACGTCGTTTTCTCAGGACGCAGCTGCTTCGCAAGCGTATACGGAGAACGGAAATAATTCTACATATTCCGAAAGTGAGCAGGATCAGATCGCGGATATCCTGCGCCAGGCATTTTCGCAAAAGCACCCCTCTGCAGCGCCCTGCGTCCGGGATGCCCATATCACGCTGGACGGGGGAAGGCTCATCCTCACAGCAGCGCAAAGCTGGCATGTCACGCGGCTGGAGCAGCTGTCACAGGCATTTTCCGAAGAGGCCTCGGATCTGCTGGGAAAACCCGTTATGATCGAGCTGCGCGCCCCGCAGCAGGGCGGTGAAAGCAGCTTTGAACAGCAGCGTGCAGAGACACTCTCCCGGATGGCGAAGGAGTATCATCCCGCGGCACCTGTGAAAAAGCTGTCTCAGGGGGAGAAGCCTCAGCGGCGCAGCTATTCCGCGCCCCGTGACCCCAATGCACCTGTCTTCCGTCCGAAAGAGGAGGACGAGGTGATTTACGGCAAGCCCTTTTCCAAGGAGATGACCAAGCTGGGCGACGTCAATCTGGACTCCGGCAAGGTATCGGTGGAGGGCGAGATCTTCCGCGTGGAGTTCAAAAAGCTGAACGGCAGGGGAAAGACGGTAGTCACCTTTGAATTCAGCGACGGCACCGGCTCGATCCGCGCCACAAAGGTGCTCCCCGATGAAGAAGCGGAGGCCTTGGAGCCCAATATCAAGCAGGGCGGCTATGTGATCGTCCAGGGACTTGCACACTATTCCCAATTTGACAAAGAACTGGTTTTAAACTTTTACGCCATCGTCAAGGGCAAGAAAAAAGTGCGTCAGGACAAGGCGCCCGACAAGCGGGTTGAGCTTCACCTTCACACCAATATGTCCAGCATGGACGGCCTGTGCGATCCCGGAAAAGCGCTCAAGCTGGCAGCCTCCATGGGACACAAGGCCATAGCCATCACCGACCACGGCGTGGTGCAGGCCTTTCCCGAGGCCATGAAGGCGCAGGCATCCCTGAAAAAGGCGGGGAAAGAGATCAAGGTGCTGTACGGCATCGAGGCTTACTGCATTGACGACCTCAAACAAGGAAAGGCGGTGAAGGGCGAAACCGACGCGCTTCTGACCGATGAGATCGTCGTATTCGACACCGAAACCACCGGCCTCAGTCCTGTCAATTGTCAGATCATCGAAATCGCAGCCTTCAAGGTAAAAAACGGGGAGATCGGTGAAGGCTTTCACTGCTACGTCAAGCCCACCGAGCTCATTCCCGAGCGGATTACCCAGCTCACCGGCATCAGCAATCTCACCGTGCGGGATGCGCAGCCCATTGAGACAGAGCTTCCCCGGTTTCTGGAGTTTTGCGGATCGGCGCCGCTGTGCGCCCACAATGCGCCCTTTGATATGGCATTTTTGGCAGCAGCCTGTGAAAAACAGGGCCTGACCTGCCCCCGGTGTTCTATCGACACGGTGGAGATCGCCCGCGGGCTGATGCCCAATCTTGCCAATCACAAGCTGAACACCATTGCAGACGCAATGGAGCTCAAGTTCCATCATCATCGCGCCGACGACGATGCCCACGTTCTTGCTGAAGTTTTCGTTCGTCTTATTCCAATGCTGCAAAAGCAATGCGGCATTGAGAAGGTTTCGGAAATCAATCTTGGTCTCAGCCGCCTGCGGGCAGAGAACGGACCGGACAAGCGGATGAAAAACTGGCATCTGATCATTCTGGTAAAAAACAGACCTGGACTGATCGCGCTTTACAAGCTGATCTCCGATGCCCATCTGAAATACTTCAATCGCAGACCGATCATTCCCATGTCCGAGCTGGCACAAAGCAGAGAAAACCTGATCTGCGGCTCGGCCTGTGTGGCGGGCGAGCTGTTTTCCGCCATCGTGGACGGCAAGCCATGGGAGGAACTGAAAGAGATCGCGTCCTTCTTTGACTTTTTGGAGATCCAGCCGCTGGACAACAACCGGTTTTTGCTGGACAAGGGCCGCGCAAAGGATGAAGAACAGCTGAAAGAATTCAACCGCACGGTGCTCCGTCTCGGTGACGAGCTGGGCAAGCCGGTGTGCGCCACCGGCGACGTGCACTTCCTCGAGCCGGAGGACGGGATCTATCGTGAGATCCTGCAGGCCGGAATGGGCTTTAAGGATGCGGAGGATCCCGCGCCGCTCTATTTCAAAACCACCGACGAGATGCTCGCCGAGTTTTCCTATCTGGGCATGGATCGCGCCTATGAGGTAGTGGTTAAGAACCCAAATGCCATCGCCGATCAGGTGGAATATATCGAGCCTGTTCTTTCGGGCAGCTATCCGCCCTCTATCGAACACAGCGCCGAGGATCTGCAGGAAATGTGCTGGAAGCGCGCCAAGGAGCTGTACGAAGAGGACGGCAAGCTTCCCGAGATCATCACCGACCGCATCAATGCCGAGCTGATCCCCATCGTCAACAACGGCTTTGACGTGATGTATATGATCGCGCAAAAGCTGGTGGCAAAGTCCAATGAAATGGGTTATCTGGTGGGCTCCCGAGGGTCGGTTGGCTCGTCCTTTGTGGCCTATCTCAGCGGGATCACCGAGGTAAACGCCCTCCAGCCCCACTACCGCTGCCCGCACTGCCGCTATTCCAAGTGGGACAACGATCCCATTTATCAGACGGGTGTGGATATGCCCGATATGGATTGTCCCAAATGCGGGACCAAGATGGTCAAGGACGGCTTTAACATTCCCTTCGCGACCTTCCTCGGATTCAACGCGGACAAGACTCCCGATATCGACCTGAACTTTTCCGGCGAATGTCAGGGGCAGATCCATCGGTACACCGTCGATCTGTTCGGCAACGACAAGGTGTTCAAGGCCGGAACAATCGGCACCATCAAAGACAAAACCGCCTATGGTTTTGTCAAGAAGTATCTGGAAGAAAAGGGAAGAGTGGTCAACAATGCCGAGATCAATCACTTGGTTTCGGGCTGCACAGGCGTCAAACGCACCACCGGTCAGCATCCCGGCGGACTGATCATCGTTCCCAGCGACCGCTCGATCTACGAGTTTACCCCGGTCCAGCACCCTGCCGACGACCCCAATTCCGATATCATCACCACCCATTTCGACTTCCATTCCATCCACGACAATCTTCTCAAGCTGGACGAGCTGGGACACGATGTGCCCACCCAGATCCGTCATCTGCAGAATCTTTCGGGCATCGATCCGCAAAAGGTTCCGCTGGACGATCCGGAAACCATGCGCATCTTTACCGATATCTCCCCGCTGGGCATCGAGACCGACGATATCCTGGAGCAGCCCGGCTCGGCCGGCATCCCCGAGTTCGGCACGAAAAATGCCCGCGGGATGCTGATGGAGACCCAGCCCACCACCTTCGAGGGCTTGATCCGTATTTCCGGTCTGTCCCACGGAACCAACGTGTGGCGAAACAATGCGCAGGATATCATCAATGCCGGTCTTGCCACCATCAACGAGGTGATTTCCGTCCGTGACGACATCACCACAAAGCTGATCGCCATGGGCTTGGACAAAAAGCTGTCCTTCACCATTTCCGAAGCCGTCCGTAAGGGAAAGGGCCTCAAACCGGAATGGGAGGAGGAAATGAAGGCGCACGGCCTGCCCGATTGGTATCTGGATTCCTGCAACAAGATCGAGTATATGTTCCCCCGCGGTCATGCGGTGGCCTATACCATGATGTCCTACCGGATCGCATGGTTCAAGGTGCACAAGCCGCTGGAATACTACTGTGTTTATTTCAGCAACAGGCTGGATTCCTTCGACTGCGTCACCGCGCTGCAGGGGGATGAGGCAATCTGCCGCAAATACCGGGAATACAAGAGCAATCCCAACCGCACCGCGGTGGAGGACGACGTGATGATCACCCTGGAGATCTGTCACGAGTTTTGCAAGCGGGGCTTTACCTTCCTTCCCATGGACATTTACAAATCCGACGCACGCGCTTTCCTCATCGAAGGGAAGGGGCTGCGGCCGCCTTTTATGGCCTTGGGCGGCGTGGGAGAGGCCGCCGCGCTGTCCATCGCAGAGGAGCGGGAAAAGGAGCCCTTCCTTTCCCAAGAGGACATTTCCGTCCGCTGCGGAAAAGCGTCCAGCGCCGTTGTCCAGTCCCTCAAGGATATCGGCGCGCTGGGCGATCTGCCTGAGAGCAATCAGTTGGATCTGTTCGCCGCCATGCTGGGCTGACGATCCGACCGAAAGGAGTATAGTATGAACGACCATCAATATCGCAATCGGGTTCTCGTCATCGGGCACAAGCATCCCGACACCGACGCCATCTGTTCGGCCATCTCGTATTCCTGGCTGAAGAATCAGCTGGGCGGCGCGATCTACGAACCCTGCCGCGCGGGACAAATCAACCGGGAAACGGAGTTTGTTCTGCGCCATTTCGGCGTGGAGGCGCCCCAGCTGTGTGAGGATGTTCGCCCCCAGATCAAGGACGCTGCCTATCGTGTCGCGCCGGGGATCGACGCGGAAATGAGCCTGAAGGACGCATGGGATCGGATGATTTCCGAAGAGCTGGACACGCTTTGTATCACCGACGTGCAGGATAACTTCAAGGGGATCATCACCGTCAAGGATATCGGCAAGGCCAGCATGAATTATGCCGACGCCGAGGTGCTGTCCCATTCCCGCACCCTGTACGAAAACCTTGCCAAAACGCTGGCAGGTCAGCTTTTGATCGGTGACGGGAAAAAGCGGATCGAAACCGGAAAGATCTGTATCGGTACCAGTCCGGAAATGATGGAAGGCAAGCTGGAGGAAGGGGATCTGGTGCTTGTCACCAACCGCTATGAAACCCAAAGCTTTGCCATTGAAAGCGGCGCCTCCTGCATGGTGGTGTGCTGCGGCGTCAAGCCCTCCGAGCCCATCATTCGCCGTGCCACCGAACGAGGCTGTACGGTGATCACCACACCGCTGGACACATACGGCGCGGCAAAGCTTGTTGGCATGGCTGTGCCCGTCCGCTATCGGATGGTGACCGAACACATTCAAAGCTTTCATCTGGACACCAATATTGAGGACGTGCGCAAGGTCATGGCCGGCGTCCGCCACAGATATTTCCCGGTTTTGGATCAAAACGGAAAATACTGCGGCGTGATCTCCCGCCGGAACCTGCTCAATCCTCATCGCAAGCGCCTGATCATGGTGGATCACAATGAAAAGATTCAGGCGGTCAGCGGCCTGGAGGAGGCCGAGATCCTGGAGATCGTGGACCATCACCGCCTTGGCGCGCTGGAGACTGCCGAACCTCTGGTGTTCCGCAATCTGCCTGTGGGCTGTACCTGCACCATCCTCTATCAGATCTATCAGGAAAAGGGTATTGTCCCGCCCAAGCAGATCGCCGGACTGATGCTTTCTGCCATCCTTTCGGATACGCTGATGTTCCGCTCGGCCACCTGTACCGAGCTGGATCGCAAAACGGCGGAGGAGCTCGCCAGGATTGCCGAGGTCAACATCGAGGAATACGCCGAGCAGATGTTCCGCGCCGGCGAAGACCTTTCGGGACGTACCGCGGAGGAGATCGTTTTCTCCGACCTGAAGGAGTTCCGCTTTGGCAACATGACCGTTGCGGTGGGGCAGAGCCTGTTTATGACCGAGAGCGTCTTCCAAGAGGCAGAAAAGCTGCTTCAGCCCTATCTGCTGCAGGCCTATATGAAAACTGGCGCCAGCATGATCTTTTATATGCTCACCTTTACCCCGGAGAAGCGGACGCGCCTGCTGTTCTGTGGGAATGGCGCAGCCGAACTGGTGCAGGATGCCTTCCATTTGGATCCGTCCTCCGGCAGAGTCGATCTGCCCGGTGTGGTCAGCCGCAAAAAGCAGCTGATCCCGCCCCTGCGTGCCGCCGTCAAGGAAGAACAGACCATCTGAGAGGGGGAGAATCCATGCTGCTGCGCGCCTTGCGGGAGGAGCTGATTTACTACGGGCATCAGATGCTCATCAGCGGACTGACCATGCATACCGGAGGAAATCTCAGTGTACGCGATCCTGAATCCGGTCTGATCGCCATCAAGCCCACCTCCCGCCCTTATGACCGCCTTCGCCCTGAAGATATTCCCATCATCGACATTCAGGGAAAACTCGTCGAAGGTCAGCTTCGCCCCTCCAGCGAATGGCCGATGCACACGCTGATTTATCGCACCTTTCCTCGGGCAGACGCCGTGGTGCACTGCCACAGCCCCTACGCTCTTGCCGCGGCTGCGGCAGGGAAGGAGATCCCGCTCATCAATCACGAGATCTGCATGCATTGCTCGTCTCCCGTGCGGGTCGTTCCCTTTGAGATCCCGGGAACAGAAGCGTTGGCGGAAAGCGCCATTCGCGGCTTTGGCTTGGATAACAATGTGACATTGCTGGGCAATCACGGCTCGATCGCATACGGCGCAACGCTGTGGCATGCGTTTGACGGCGTGTGTGCCGCAGAGCAGGCCGCTCAGACGCTGTACCTTTCTATGGCATTTTGTAATGGCGGCGCCCCTGCGCCCATTCCGGAGGAGGGCAGACGCGCCCTGCGTGCCTGTGACCCGCTGCAGCGCCCTGATGACGGGAAACCTCCTGTAATACAGGCTGTGTAAAGGAGAACTCCATGACAGCAATATATTTTCTTATTCCCATTCTCGGCGTGCTGATCGACCAGCTGACCAAGCATTGGGCAGCGGTAGAACTGAAAAAGGTGGAAACGATCCCGCTGATCCAGAATGTGTTTCATCTCACCTATTGCGAGAACACGGGCGCGGCGTTCAGTATGCTGCGTGACAATCGGGCGGTACTTTTGATCATCAGCTTTGTTTTGCTGGCGGGGATCCTGTATGCGCTGCTGAAAAAGTGGATGAAGTATCCCATGGGACAGATTGCCCTGTGTCTGATCCTTGCCGGAGCGCTGGGCAACATCATTGACCGGGTGTTTCAGGGATATGTGGTGGATTTTTTCGACTTTTGCCTGATCCATTTTCCCATTTTCAATGTGGCGGACATCCTGCTCAACGTGGGTGTATTTCTGATGGTGTTTTACCTTTTGTTCGTCGAGCCGCGCCGTTTGAAAAAGGAGAAAAAAGATGAAAACGATCACTCTGACGGCGCTTCCCGCTGACGCGGGGACGCGGCTGGACGTGTTTTTATCTGACAAGCTAAGTGACTTGACACGATCTGCTGCACAGCGTCTTGCGGAGGAGGGGAATATCACCTGCTCCGGAAAAGTGTTGAAAAAGAATTATCGTATCTGCGGCGGAGAATCGATCGCTGTTCTGCTGCCCGATCCGGCTCCCATTTCGGCCCAGCCGCAGGAGATTCCCTTGGATATCGTTTATGAAGACGATGACGTTGTCGTGGTCAACAAGCCGCGGGGCATGGTGGTGCATCCTGCGCCGGGCAATCCGGACAAAACACTGGTCAACGCCGTTCTTGCCCATTGCGGAGACAGCCTTTCCGGCATCGGCGGTGCATTTCGCCCCGGCATCGTCCACCGCATCGACAAGGATACTTCCGGACTGGTGATCGTGGCAAAAAATGATAAGGCGCACCTGTATCTTTCCGCACAGCTTAAGGATCACACCTTGTCCAGAGTGTACGAGGCGGTGGTATTGGGCAATCTGAAAGATGATATCGGCACGGTCAACGCCCCCTTGGGGCGCAATCCAAAGGATCGGAAAAAGATGGCCATCGTGCCTGATGGCCGACCGGCCGTGACCCATTATCAGGTGCTTGCCCGTTACCCGGGCTTTACCTATATACGCTGCAGGCTGGAGACCGGCCGCACCCATCAGATCCGGGTGCATATGGCCTCCTTGGGGCATCCTCTGGCAGGGGATCCCCTCTATGGAAGAAAGAATGACGGTTCCCGTCTGGCGGGGCAGTGTCTCCACGCCCGCGAGCTGACCTTTCTCCATCCCGCCGACGGGCGGGAAGTGCATCTGACCTGTCCGCTGCCCGATTGGTTTGAAGATTTTCTGAACAGACTGCAAAGCAAATGAGTGTATTTGAAGGTAAATTGATCCTCACGGATATGGACGGAACGCTGCTTAACGAGTGCGACCGGATTTCCCCGGAAACAAGAGCGGCGATCGATCGGTTCATCGACGGGGGAGGACTGTTCTCCATTGCCACCGGGCGCAGCAAAAGCGGCATGGAGCATTTTTTTCCGGAGCTGCGCATCAACGCTCCTGCGATTTTGTACAACGGGTCGGTGATCTATGATTTTTCCACCGGGAAGGATCTGTATACCACCTGCATCGGACAGCGGGGATATACCTTGGTTCAGACCCTCAGTCGGGCGTTTCCCCAGATCGGAATAGAGGTCTATGCGGAGCATCGTCCCTATGTGGCGCAGGAAAGTGACTATTCCCGGGCACATCTTCGCTCGGTCAAGATTCCGTGGAATCCCTGCCCGGCAGAATGCATTCCCCAGCCGTGGCTCAGTCTTGTCATCACTGGCGAGCCGGAGATTCTGGAACAGGCAAGGGCGCTGACCGAACGGGTGGGAGAGGGCTTTTTCTTCACCCAGTTTTCGGGACATCACATGGTGGAGATCATGCGGCACGATGCAAACAAAGGCAGCGCTGCCATTCATCTGCGGGAGCTGCTGGGTATCCGCCCGGAAAACCTGTTTACCGTGGGCGATGGGCCAAACGACATCCAGCTTTTGGAGTGTGCCCGAAACAGCTGTGCTCCCGAAAACGCCGATCCCGCCATTCGCGCCATCGCCCGGCACCTGCTGCCGCCCCATACCCATCATACCATTGCAGAGCTGATCCGCCGTATTGAGAAAGGAATCATAGAACCATGACAAAAGAAAAAAAGGTTTTTTCCATCCAAAAGGATGATATCCTGCCATGGCTTTGGGTTACAGCGGGCGCAATCATCTATGCCACCGGCCAACTGGTGTTTATCAAGCCGCTGCACATCCCCATGGGCGGTATCGCCGGTGTGTCCCTGCTGCTCAACTATCTGTTCTCCACGCCTGTGGGTATGGTAACGCTGCTTTTCAACATTCCGCTGTACTTTCTTGGGTGGCGTACCATGGGACGCAGCTTTTTCTACAAGACGGTGTACGCAAACGTGGTCAGCGCACTCTGGGTGGACCTGATGGCAAATATCATTCCCGGCTTTTCCGGCGAGATGGTGATCTCTGCTCTTTATGGCGGCATTGTAATGGGCACAGGCTTGGGGCTGGTGTTTCGCGGGGGCGGCACCTCCGGCGGAACGGATATCATCTCCAAATGGCTCAACCGGAAAAAGGACATTCCCGTTGGAACGATGAACTTCAGCATCAACGTGGTGGTCATCCTTGTCTCGGCCTTCTTTTATAAAAGCGCGGACAGCGCGCTGTATGCCCTCATCAGCAGCTTTCTATCCGGTCATATGATCGACCGTCTGGTATACGGTATGGACGTTCAGAAAAAGGCCGTCATCATTACCTCAAAGCCGCAGGAGGTGTCCCAGGCCGTCCTGTCCCAGCTTAAGCACGGCGTGACCGCCATGGACGCCACCGGAATGTATACCGGCGATGCGCGCACCATGCTGCTTTGCGTGGTGCATCGCCATGAAACGGGAGAACTGAAAAAAGCGGTTCTGGGACAGGACGAAAACGCCTTTCTGATGCTGAGCAACATCAACGAAGTGTTCGGCAAGGGCTTTAAGCATGCGGAACAGTAGGGGGACAAGATGAACATTCAGATCTACGGAAAGAACAAATGCTTTGACACCAAAAAAGCCCAGCGCTGGTTTCAGGAGCGGAGGATCAAGTTTCAAAGCATCGATCTGCCTCGCTACGGAATGAGCGCCGGCGAGCTCAATTCCGTCAAAAAGGCAGTGGGAGGACTGGAAGCGCTCATTGATGAAAAGCATCGGGACGCTGCCACGCTGCGCTATCTCGCATATGATGAGGATCGTGCACAAAAGCTTTTGGACGACCCGACCCTTTTCAAAACCCCCATTGTCCGAAACGGAAGGGAAGCGACGGTTGGCTTTCGTCCGGATATCTGGGAAACATGGAAATAACAAAAAATGCGGCAGATGCTTCTGCCGCATTTTTCCTATCGTATTCAGTTGCGCTTATCGTCTCTGCAGTTCTGGGTGCTGCGGTCATTCTTGTTCTGGGTGCTCTTGCTGTCGCGGCTGTTCTGATAGTTGGCGCTGCGATCCTGCTTCTGCTCGTTCTCGCGTTCATACTTGCGATCCATTGTATCACCTCCCAAACATTACGAGGGTAGTTTGTTTCAAATGACTGCTTTTTATGCGTCCATTGCCCAAGAAATCTGCGTTTTCGGGGGTTGTGTTCTGAAAACGATTATGGTAAAATAAGATGTCAACTTATGCGAAGTTATTTTATTTTGAATAAATATGGAGGAAACAACTATGTCCGGACATTCCAAATGGCACAACATCCAAAAGACAAAGGGCGCTGCCGACGCGAAGAAGGCAAAGATCTTCACCAAGTACGCCCGTGAGATGGCCATCGCCATCAAGGAGGGCGGCTCTGCCGACCCCAATTCCAACTCCAAGCTCGCTGCAGTCATCGCCAGAGCAAAGAGCGAAAACGTCCCCAACGACAATATCAAGCGCACGCTGGACAAATATAAATCCGGCGCCGCCGCAGAGAACTATGAGTATGCCGCCTATGAGGGCTATGGCCCCGGCGGAGTTGCCGTCATCGTGGAGACCCTGACCGACAACAAGAATCGCACCGTTTCCGAGGTGCGACACTACCTGGACAAATACGGCAAGGGCATGGGCGCCGCCGGCTGCGTGTCCTGGCAGTTTGACAAGAAGGGCTTTTTGGCCGTGGACGGCGAAGATCTGGACGAAGAGACCGTTATGATGCAGGCCCTCGAGGCAGGTGCCTCCGATTTCCAGGTGGAAGACGGTGTGTTTGAGATCTATACCGATCCCGACGATTTTGACACCGTCAAGCAGACCCTTCAGGAACAGGGGTTGGAGTTCCTCGAGGCCGAGGTGCAGATGATTCCCCAGACCTATATGACCCTGACCAACGAGGACGACATCAAGAACATGGAAAAGATGCTGGAGGTCATGGACGACAACGACGACATCCAGAACGTCTGGCACAACTGGGACAACGAGTAATTCTTCCGATCCCGTCTTTTCAAATGCCCATTTGACGCAGGAGTGTGAATCATGACCGACCGCAGTAAAATCCGCAATTTTTCGATCATCGCCCATATCGACCACGGCAAGTCTACTTTGGCGGATCGTCTGCTGGAGCTGACTGACACGGTCTCTCAGCGGGAGATGCGTGCACAGCTTTTGGACAATATGGAGCTGGAGCAGGAGAGAGGCATCACCATCAAGGCGCGCGCCGTCACCATGTATTACAAGGCGCAGGACGGCGAGACCTACGAGATGAACCTGATCGACACTCCGGGTCATGTGGACTTTAACTATGAGGTTTCCCGCAGTCTTGCGGCCTGCGAGGGTGCGGTGCTTGTGGTGGATTCCACCCAGGGCGTGGAGGCGCAGACGCTGGCCAACACCTATCTTGCGCTGGATGCCAATCTGGAGATCCTGCCTGTGTTCAACAAGATCGATCTGCCTGCTGCCGACCCGGAAAAGGCCAAGCAGGAGGTGGAGGATATCATCGGTCTGCCCGCCATGGATGCACCGGAGATCTCCGCAAAAATGGGCATCAATATTCCCGCCGTTCTGGAGGATATCGTGGCCAATGTGCCTGCGCCTGAGGGCGATCCCTCTGCGCCTCTGCAGGCGCTGGTGTTTGACAGCCAGTACGACCCCTATCTCGGCGTTATCGTCTATTTCCGCATCAAGCAGGGGACGATCCGTCCCGGCATGAAGGTGCGACTCATGGCCACCGGAGCGGAATACGACGTGCTGGAATGCGGTTATCTCGAGCCCTTTGGCATGCGCAAGGCCGACGAGCTGATCGCCGGTGAGGTGGGATACTTTACTGCTTCCATCAAAACGGTAAAGGATACGCAGGTGGGCGACACCATTACCGAGGCCTCCCGCCCCGCGGACGAGGCGCTGCCCGGCTACCGTCCCGCTCAACCGATGGTGTATTGCGGTATCTACACCGAGGACGGCTCCAAATACCCCGATCTGCGGGACGCACTGGAAAAGCTGCAGCTCAACGACGCTTCGCTCACCTTCGAGCCGGAATCGTCGGTGGCGCTGGGCTTTGGATTCCGCTGCGGATTCTTGGGCATGCTTCACATGGAGATCATTCAGGAGCGTCTGGAACGGGAGTTTGATCTCGATCTGATCACCACGCTGCCTTCTGTGATCTATCAGGTGGACAAGAGCGACGGCACCACCGTCCTCGTGGACAATCCCCACAACTATCCCGATCCCGCGCTGATTCTCGAGGCGCGCGAGCCCTATGCCCGCGTGTCCATCATCACGCCGCCCGATTATGTGGGCAATATTATGCCCATGTGTCAGGAGCGGAGGGGCATTTTCAAGGATATGCAATATCTGGACACCCATCTGGTGGAGCTTCATTATCAGATGCCGCTCAACGAAATCATCTACGATTTCTT